>JANNRO010000433.1:0-34423 GCA_031401505.1 Planctomycetia bacterium | reverse complement strand
CGCGAGACGATCGCGCCCCTGCGCAAGGACGTGCTCGCCAAGTGCTACGGCGGCGACATCACGCGCAAGCGGAAGTTGCTCGAGAAGCAGAAGAAGGGCAAGAAGCGCATGAAACTGGTGGGCAGCGTCGAGATCCCGCAGGAAGCCTTCCTGTCGGTGCTCTCGAGCGACGAGGGCGAAGAGGGCGACGATTGACGTCGCCCCTCGACCCGACCCCGAAGCCGCCTGGCGACGGCGAGCCGGCGTCCGGGGCGCCGTCGTTGCCGGCGTGGATGTCGGGGCCCGACCCGGACCCCGTGCCTCGGACGCCGGCCCCGTCCGCCGATCGACCGCCGCCGTGGACGCCGCCGCCTGCGCCGACCGATTCGCCCGAGCCGCCGCCGCCGTTCGCGATCAGCCGCAACACGGCGTGGGCGCCGCCGATGGTGGTCAAGGACGGACCGCACGAGCCGATCGAGCCCCGTCCGCTCGGGCGTGAGCCGGGACTCGCCGCGCCTTTCGCGCTCGGCGTGGCGGATCGCGCACCTTCGGCCCCCGCCGCCCCGGAACCCGCGCCCCGTTCCGCGCCCCGTTCCGCGCCCCGGACGGACACCCCGTCCTTCGACGTCCCGCCCGAGCGATCGACGCTGGGCTGGTTTCGTGACAACCTCGAAGCGTTCGCCTTCGCGATCCTGCTCGCGCTGCTGCTCCGACACCTCTGCATCGAGGTGTTCAAGATCCCGACGAAGTCGATGGAGCCGACGCTCTGGGGCAAGAACTCGGATCGGTATCCGGGCACGGAAGGCGATCGGATCGCGGTCGACAAGATGGCCTACGTCTTCGGCGGTCCAGATCGCTGGGACGTCGTGGTGTTTCGCTTTCCTCTCGATTGGACGCGCAACTTCATCAAGCGCGTCACGGGACTCCCGGGCGAGTGGCTGCGCATCGAGCGCGGCGACGTCTGGATCGCCAAGCCCCCGAAGCCGGGCAAGGAGCCGGAGTTCCATCCCGCACGCAAGCCCAAGAGCGTGCGCGAGCAACTCTACGTGCCGGTCTATCCGCCGCGCGACGAGTTCGCCTCGCGCCTCCCGGCGAGTTACTGGCGTGACGACACGGCGGGCGGCAACGGGTTCTCGCCGCTCGGCTCGTTCGCGGAGTTCGCGTTCCCGGGCGACCGCGAAACGCGCCCCGGTGTCGCCGCGGCGGCCGCCGTCCTGCGCTACGGCTACCCGATCACCGACGAGAACCGGGCCGATCGCGATCCGACGTCGGTCTCGGGCGGCTACCCGACCCCCGACATCCGCGTACGGGGGACGATCGAGACGACCGGCCCGGCCGAGTGCGTGCTCGAGTGGCGCACGGGCGACGGTCGCAGCCACACGCTGATCCTCGCGTCGACGGGGCAGGGAGAGTCGTACGCGAAGACGCTCACCGGACGCCGTCCGCTGCCTCCCCTCACGCCGAAGGGCAGGACGTCGTTCGATTTCGAGAGCGTGGACGGCGATCTTCACGTCACGCTCGACGGCGAAGAGCGGGCCGTCCTTCGCGACGAGACGACGATCGACGTCGCCAGTTCGCTCGAGGCGACCAAGGACGGATCGGAGCCGCAGGGCTTGACCCTCTCCGTGCGCGGGGCGCCGCTCGTGATCCGCGACGTGCGCGTCGATCACGATCTCTACTACACGAGCCACAACGTCGAGGGGCGGCTCTCCCCCGAGTCGGGCGACGCGTGGCACGTCCCCGACGACTCCTATTTCATGATGGGAGACAACACGCGCCAGAGCAACGACAGCCGGCTCTGGAGCGCGTCGGGCGTTCGCTTGAAGAACGGCAGCGAGATCTGGTACGACCCCTCGCCCTCGAGCGACGAGGACGAACCCCACTACCCCCGGTACATGACGGTCGGCGGCGTCGCATACCAGGAGCGCCGCGACGTCGAAGGCGTGGTCCGGCGCTGGAGCGACGCCGACCTCCTGCCCGGGACGGGCATGCTGTCCAAGCGCATGCCCTTCGTCACGCGCGAGCGCATCGTCGGCCAGGCGTGGTTCGCGATGTACGCCGACTTCGACGTGTGGCCGATCAAGATCCCGAAGATCAAGACCGACGGCCGCATCCGCTTCATCCACTGATCCGAAGGAGGTCGCTTGTCCCTCCTGGCCGCACGGGATCTGGCAAAGGCGTATCGAAAGCGCCGCGTCGTGGACCAGGTGTCGTTCCACGTCGAACCCGGCGAGATCGTCGGGTTGCTCGGACCCAACGGCGCGGGGAAGACGACGTCGTTCCTGATGGTGCTCGGCATGGTGCGTCCCGACGGCGGGTCGGTGCTCTTTCGCGACGCCGACGTGACCCGCATGCCCATCTACAAGCGGGCGCGGCTCGGCATCGCCTACCTGCCTCAGGAGCCGAGCGTCTTTCGCAAGATGACGGTCGAGGGCAACGTGCTGGCGATCCTCGAGACGTTGAAGCTCTCGCGCGCCGATCGCGCGCGCCGTCTCGAGGAGCTGCTCGCCGAACTCGATCTGACGCCGCGGAGGAAGTCGCGCGCCGACACGCTGTCGGGTGGTGAGCGACGCAGGCTCGAGATCACCCGGGCGCTGGTCCTCGAGCCGTCGCTCCTGCTGCTCGACGAACCGTTCGCGGGCGTCGATCCGATCGCCGTGCAGGACATCCAGGCGATCCTGAGGCGCCTGCGGACCGAGCGGGGCATTTCGATTCTTCTGACCGACCACAACGTGCGCGAAACGCTGTCGGTGACCGATCGCTCGTACATCATCGCGGAGGGCAAGATCCTCCGTCACGGGCTCCCGTCCGAACTCGTGCGCGACGAGGTCGTGCGTCGCACCTACCTCGGCGAGGGCTTCTCGATGCCGGAACTCGGCACGTGACCGCAAGCCGGGATCCGGCCGTCCTGGTCGAGGGGCTCAAGCACGCCTACGAGAAGCCCGTGCTCGACGGCGTGTCGTTCGAGGTCGCGCGCGGCGAGATCGTGGGTTACCTCGGCCCCAACGGCGCGGGCAAGTCGACCACGATCAAGATCCTGCTCGGCATGCTGGCACCAAAGGAGGGGACCGTGCGCGTGCTGGGCTTCGACCCCGTGCGGGATCCGATGGCCGTGCGCACCGCCGTCGGCTACGTACCCGAATCCGGTGCGCTCTACGAAACGCTGTCTCCGCGGGAGTACTTGCGGGTCGTCGGGCGACTGCGAGGACTCGCAGAGGACGTCGTCGAGTCGCGCAGCGCGACGTTCCTCGACGCGTTCGGGCTGCTCGCGCAGCGCGATCAGCGCATGACGTCGTTCTCGAAGGGGAT
Organism: Planctomycetia bacterium; assembly: GCA_031401505.1. GTDB lineage: Bacteria > Planctomycetota > PLA2 > PLA2 > JAEUHO01 > JANNRO01. The sequence continues at coordinate 31,135 of JANNRO010000433.1, read as the reverse complement.
GAAGCAGAAGGTGGTGATCGTCGCGGCGCTGATCCACGACCCGAAGGTGCTCTTCCTCGACGAGCCGTTGAACGGGCTCGACGCAAACGCGACGCTGGTCGTCAAGGACGTGATCAAGGGGCTCGCCTCGAAGGGCACGACGGTCTTCTACTCGTCGCACCTGATGGACGTCGTCGAGCGCATCAGCGACCGCGTCGTGATCCTCGATCACGGGAAGGTCGTGGCCGACGGCAGTTTCGCGACGTTGAAAGCCGGGTCGGGCGACGCGTCGCTCGAGGCGCTCTTCGCGCGCCTGACGGCGCCGTCGGAGAGCGAGGCCAACGCCTCGAAGATCCTCCACGCGCTCGACGCGTCGAGCGGCGCCGATCGGCCGACGGGGCCCGCGTCCGAGGATCGCGGTCCGTGATCGGCGCCGCCCTTCGGGTGCTCGGCGTCGACCCCGAGGCGCACGCGCTGCTCCACAAGACGTTCTGGGATCTCTCACGGCGCGGCGGGAGTTCGATCGTCGCGAGACGCGGCGACGCCCGCAAGTCGACGATGACCGCGGTCTACATCACGTACGGGGCGCTCGGACTCCTGTCGGGACTCGGCGCGATGTTCGGCGGCGACCGCGACGTGGTCGCGACGCAGGTCTGCGGCACGGCCCTCGTCCTGCTCGCGATCGCGGTGGTGGCCGACTTCGCGTCGGTCGTCGTGGCTCCGGGCGACGACGAGGTGCTGTTCCATCTCCCGATCTCGTCGCGCACCTACCTCGCGGCGCGCCTGACGGTCGCCGCGCGCCACACCGCGCAGATGGCGTTGGCGTTCGCGGTCGCGCCGGCGCTGGTCGCGGGCTTCGCGTTCCACGACGCGCCGTTCGCCGCGGCGCTCGTCGTCTCGGTCGTGCTGGCAGGCTGGTTCGCGTTGCTGCTCTCGTTCGTCATCTACCGCGCGGCGCTTCGCTGGCTCGGGGGCGAGCGGCTGCGCACCTCGCTCGCCTACCTGCCCGGGATCATCAGCCTCGTCGCGTCGCTCGCGCCGCAGTTCCTGATGAAGCCGGCCGTCGATCCGGGCGCGCGCGTCGCTACCTGGCGGCCGCTCGGCGACTGGGCCGTCTTCTTTCCGCCGGCGTGGTTCTCGGCGCTGCCGACGCTTTCGACCGGCGCCTTCTCGACGACGCTCTGGATGCGCGCGGCGCTCGCGATCCTGTCGCTGCCCATCGGGCTCGCGATCCTGCTCAAGGCGCTCGGAGGATCGTTCCTCGCCGACCTGATCCAACTCGTGGGTGCGAAGGACGGCGGCGCCGTGTCGTAGGACGCGGCCGCGCGGCCGCTGGCACCGCGGCGTGCGCCGCGGCGACTCCTCGGGCTTTCGTCGCCCGACGGGCTCGCCGGCTACCTGCTGGCGGTCGGCGCGTTCCGCAGCCGGGAGTCGAAGGCGCGCACGTTTCCGCTGCTGCTGCTGCCGATGGCGATGGTGGCGCTCGGACTCTTCCGGACGGGCCCTTCCATCCTCTCGGGGCCGCTCTTCGGGATCTATTTCCTCGGCGCGAGCGCCGGCTCCTTGCTCTCGATCGTGCCGTTCCACGAGCACCGGGAGGCGGGCTGGTTGCACGCGGCGCTGCCGATCCGTCGCTATGGCGACTACTACTTCGGCGTCGTCGCGGCGCTGATGTTCCGTCTCGTCGGCCCCTGGATGGTGACCATCCTCATCGTCGCGATCGCGCTCGACCCGACCGCCGTGGGGATCGGGCTCGTGCTGCATGCCGCGACGGGCTCCCTGCTCGCGATCCCCGCCTACGCCATGATCGAGGACGACCCGCCGTTCAGCCGCATGTTCGTTCCCGGCGACCAGAAGGGCCGCGTGGTCGTCTATCTGTTCAACATGCTCGGGTTGATCGTCCTCGCGACGCTCGGGATCCTGCTTCGCCGCTACGAGCCGATGGGACTCGCCGCAACGCCCGTCCTCTTCGTGATCGGCTTCCTCGTCTGGATGCGCGCCATCCGGCGCCGGCTCAACCGTCATCCCCCCGACTTCCTTTGCGCGGCGGCTTCGGGCTCCGTCGGGCCGACGTAGATCGGCGCGACGACTCCCCCGACCGCGAGGGGGCGTCGCGAACGCCGGTGCGCAGGGGCACTGGTGCGGAGGTACCGGGCGTCCGATTCGAGTCCCGTCGCCCATTCGGACGACGGCGGGGGCGCCGCCACGGACTGGAACGAAGGGCGAGAACACGTACGACCACGCGGGCGGCGGCGCGGGACTTCGAAGTACGGGGATACCGAGGCAGGCAGGACGAACGCAGAGTGCAGGAGCCCGACCGTCACCGCGGACCTCGCCCGTCAACGACCCGCCATGCACGTTTCGGCGTCTCCGTCTCCTGACGACTCCCCCGTCGATCGTGCGTTCCCCGTCTCCCCGTTGTCGTACGATGTCGTACATGAGTACGACAATCACCGTTCGCACGGAGGCCGGCCTCCGATCACGGCTCGAGGAACGCGCCGCCGCCACCGGCATGAGCATCTCGGAAGTCGTTCGCGAAATCCTCGAGAGCGCGCTCACGGAGCGCCCGGTCGGGGAGCGGACGGGCCACCTGAGAGCGCAACTCCATTTGTCGAATCGCTCCACCGAGCCGTGGCGAAAGCGACTGCGCGCGCGGAACTGGCGGCCTTGAGGCTCCGGCTCATCGATACGGGACCGCTCGTCGCCTACCTCGACGGATCCGACGCCGAGCACGCCGCCGTCGTCCTGGGCCTCGAATCGTGGACAGGGCGTCTTGCGACGACGAGTGCCGTCGTGACGGAGGCGATGCACCTCGTGGCCGAGGCGCGGCAGGGGCCTCGTCTCCTCGCCGGGTTCCTCGCCGCGGCCGGCGTCGAGGTCCACGACTTCACGCGACCCGGCGATCTGCCTCCCGTCGTCGGGCTGATGGAGCGGTACGCGAACGTGCCGATGGACTTCGCCGACGCCACGTTGGTGCTCCTCGCCGAGGTCCTCGGCGCGCACGACGTCCTGACGCTCGATCGCCGGGGGTTCGCCGCCTTCCGCACGCGAAAGGGCCGGGCGCTTCGGATGGTCCTCGACCTCTGACCCAAAGGGGGCGCCGCAACCCCCCGCGGGCCCGACCGCCGAGGCGGAGATGCGGTGACGCACCGAGGCAGGCTCTCCCGACTTCATGACGATCCCGCAAGTGGCGTCGTCACGTGGAAGGGCGCGTGCCTTCGGCACTCCCGCACGTGGGTCAGCGAGGCGTCACTCCGAGTCGCGGGGACGATCCGACCGCGAGGCGCCCGGTGCATCCTCGACCCCGCCCGCGAGACGCGCAGCCGGAGGAGGATGGACTTCGACCGCGGCGGGCGTCGCCAAGGGGGCGGTGCGATTCCCTTGGCTCGGGTGGATCCGATCGGCGACGAACAGCGTGTGCGTCTCGCGGACGGCCTGAGGATAGGCCTTCGCCGGAATCGACCGTGTGAGGAATCCGGCGGCGATCAGGCGTCGCATGAACCGGCGGTCCGTCGACGCCGACCAGAACACCGCGCGGCCTCCGACGGCGAGTGCGCGAGACAGCACGCGCAGCCCGTTGTCGGAGTAGATCTTTCCGTTTCCCGGATCGACCAACGCGACGGGCCCGTTGTCGACGTCGAGCAGCACGGCGTCGTAGCGCTCGGGTGGCGCCTTGGAGAGCACTTCGAAGACGTCGGAGATCGTGACTTTCACGCGGGGGTCGTCGAGGAGGCGACCGTTGACGACCGACAAGTGCTCACGATTCCAGTCGACCATCACGGGCAGGAGCTCGGCGACCTCGACCTCGACGGTCGGCGCGACGAGCTCGAGCACCCGCCTCAGCGTGAACCCGAAGCCGAGCCCCCCGATCAGCACGCGCTTCGAGCCCGCTGCGGCGAACGGCGCGCAACCGAGTTCGGCCATTTCGGCCTCGGACCGCCACGCTCGCGTGCTCATCAGCAACTCGCCACCGACGGACACGCTGAAGTGTCTGTCGTGGGTTTGCAGGCAGAGTTTGGCTCCGTCGGGTGTCAAGGCCTCGGCGAGCGTCGTCGTGGGTTTCACGACCTCTGAATCTCGCCGCCGTCGCGCCGCTTGTCACGACGGGACTCGGAGCCCGCTGGCCGTGCCGAGTCAGGCGGAAGTGCCTCGACCGGGGCTCGCACAGGCATTGCTCGCGCGCACGATGCGGCGCACGGGCAGCGTGCAGGAACTTGCGCGGACTTGCTTAGACTCCGGTCCCTTCCGCCCCTTCGAGGAGCGCTTCGCCCCATGGACATCGCCGTCTTCATCAAACGCGTGCCCGATACCGAGACCAAGGTCAGGGTCGCCCCGGACGGGAAGCGCCTCGATCTCTCGGCCGCGCAGTGGATCATGGCGCCCTACGACGAGATGGCCGTCGAGAAGGCACTGCAGCTGCGCGACGGGGGAGGCGGCGGGTCGGTGACCGTCGTCACCGCGGGCCCCGCCGAGGCCAGCAAGGAACTGCGCACCGCGCTCGCGATGGGCGCCGACAAGGCGATTCACGTGGTGGCGCCGACGGGCGCCGGTGACGCACTCGCGACCGCCAGGGCGCTCGCCGACGCCGTACGCGGGCAGACGTACGACCTTTATCTCTGCGGCAAACAGGCCACCGACGAAGACGACGCCGCCGTCGGCCCCATGCTGGCCGCGCTGCTCGACGTGCCTTGCGTCGCGTTCGTGACGTCGATCGACGTCGCGGGTGCGAGAGCGACCGTGCGGCGCGAGATCGACGGCGAGGTCGAAGTATTGGAAGTCGATCTGCCGGCCGTATTGACGGCGCAGAAGGGGCTCGCCGACGCGCGGCTGCCGGGATTGAAGGGCATCATGGCGGCCAAGAAGAAGCCGATGGAGGAACGCCCGCTCTCGACGGCGCCCTCGCTGACCGACGTGCGGTCGCTGTCGCTGCCTCCGGGGCGCGCCGCGTGCCGGAAGATTCCGGCGACGGCCGAGGCGATCCGGTCGCTCCTCCATACGCTGCGCAGCGAGCGAGGCGTGCTGTGAGCCGCGCCGACGTCCTCGTCGTCGCGGAGGCCCGCGATGGAAGGCTCCGGAAGAGTGCGTTCGAGGTCGCGACCGCGGGTCGCGCGCTCGCCGATGCGGCGAAGGGCCGCGTCGTTGCACTCGTGCTCGGTCATGGCGTCGCCAATGCGGCCGATCTGGCGCGTTACGGCGTCGACGCGATCCTCACCCTCGACGGCACCGCGTTCGCGCGCTACGCGGCCGAGCCGGCCCTCGACGCCGTCTTGGCGGCGCGCGCCTCGACGGACGCGGGCATCGTGATCTTCCCGGCGGGCGTCGCCGGCAAAGAGACCGCACCCGCTCTCGCCGCGAAGCTCGGCGCCGCGTTCATCGCCGACGCGGTCGCGCTGGCGCTCGAAGCCTCGTCGGTCGTGGCGCACAAGCCCAAGCTCGCGGGCAAGGTGACGGCGACGGTCGTCGCGTCGGGCCCGATCGTCGTCGTGACGTTGCGCCCCAACGCCGTCACGCCGAAGGAGTCACCCCGATCGGCGTCGACGGCCCCGCTCGCGGTCACGACGCGCACGCCTCGCATTCGGATGAAGGACGTCGTCGCCCCCACCGCGAAGGAACTCGAATTGACCGAAGCCGACGTGATCGTCTCGGGCGGGCGCGGGCTCCAGGATCCGAAGAACTGGCCCCTGATCCTCGATCTCTCCGACGCGCTCGGGGCCGCCCACGGAGCCTCGCGCGCCGTCGTCGACGCCGGGTGGCGCCCCCACAAGGAGCAGGTGGGACAGACGGGCAAGACCGTCTCGCCCAAGCTCTACGTGGCCTGCGCGATCAGCGGCGCGATCCAGCATCTGGCGGGCATGAGCAGCAGCAAGGTGATCGTCGCGATCAACAAGGACCCCGACGCGCCGATCTTCTCGGTCGCCGACTACGGCATCGTCGGCGACGTCTTCCAGGTGCTGCCGCTGCTGACGCAGGAAGCCCGGGCGTTCCTGAAGAAGTAGGCCGGCGCGCCGAGCCGTCGGACGCGGGCCCCGTCGTCGATTCGTGATCCGGCCCGATCGGGGACGGGACCTCGGTCCGATGAACCGTTTCCGCCCGACCGACGCTTGCGTCGAGGGACCTCCGCGGAACCGGAGTAGGCTTCCCAGCGTCCAAAGGACATCGTGCTCGTGTCCGACACCCGCTCAACGTCGCGCCGATCGTCGAGTCGCCCTCGGGAGATCGCCGCGTTCGCGATCGCGCGCCTGCGCGCGAGCCCGGTGCTGCGCGCGTGCGCCCTCGTCACGTTCCTCGAGTACGGCGCGCTGGTGTTCCTCGCCGTGTTCGGCGCGAGGCTGCGCCCCGATTTCTGGGTCGAGGGAACCAATTTCCAGATGGCCGGCTGGCTCGCGATCTGCTCGCTGGGCTCGTGGTTCTCGATCTTCGCGTGGTTCCCCTTTCTCCAGTCGCTTCAGGGCAAGGAAAACGGCGACGGCTCGGCGATGCTGATGGGACGCACGCTCGAGGTGCTCGCCATCGGCTGTGTCGCGGTCGTGCACGCGATGCTCGCCTGGACGCTCGTGCTCGCGATCCTGTAGCGTCCGCGACGTGACGCTCCGAACGGTCGACCGGTAGGATCGCCGGGCGTGCCTGGAGGCCCCATGCGATCGACCCCGCTCTTCGTCGCCGTGATCGTCTCGCTCGCCTCGACCTCGTGCGCGCGCGCCGCAAAGGCGCCCGCGCCCGTCGCGCCCGCCTCGTCATCAGCGACCGCGGGCGCGGCGTCGATCGGCGCCCTCCAGAAGACCCACGACCTCGACGTGGGCAACCGTTCGATGGGCATGCGGATCATGGTCCCGGTCGAACTCGTCGGCGTCACCGGTCGGACGGTCGCGGCCGTGCTCTGGTTCTACGACGCGAGCGGGGAGCCGATCCGTTCGGCCGTGGCCGGCTGGGGCGACGCGACGAACCACTTGCGCATCATCGGTCGCGACGTGGTTCCGACACTCGCCCGCCAGTCGTTCCACTTCGACTTCCAGGTGCCGTACGGCGCGTTCCCCCGTCGAACGGGCGGTCGCTACCAGGTCGAGGCGCGCGCCGTGCTCGCCGAGCGCGTGGGCGACGGTCGCGTCGTGCTCGCCCGTCGCTCGACCACGTTTTTCGTGGAGTGAGCGCTCGGCCACCAACGCCATCACTCGAAGGGGTCGATCGTTCGGACGCGCGCCTTCGCAAAGTCACGGGTGTTTCGAGTCGCGAGGGTGAGGTCGTGTTGCAGCGCGGTCGCCGCGATCATTCCATCCAGTAGGGGCAGTGCAAGTCCGTTGATCCTCAAGTCCACGACGAGGCGCGCCCACCGCCTGCTGATCACGGCGTCCCATGCGATGCAGTCGAGGGTCTCCACCAGCGAGTCCAACCAGCCCTCGAGGCGTGTCCGCTTCCGCCCCCGCGGGAGCAAGAAGACTCCGACAAGCAGTTCGCCGAGGATCACCGAGTCAACGACGAGACATCCCTCGTTGGCGCTCAACCACTCGACGACCTTGATGCTCGGCGACGGCTTCGTCGGCTCGCTCAGTACGTTCGCATCGACCAGGTACGTCACTTGAGGTCGGGCACGTCGATGTCGTCGGTCGTCTCGTCACGACTCATGGGTCGGAACCAACCCTTCACCGGGCAGGCGAGCAACAGTTTCACGAGGCCCACGTTGCGTCGCCGCTCCGTTCGCTTGAGCCGATACTCTCCCCGGTCGATTCGCTCGACTTCGAACTCCTGACCGGGCTCGACGTCGTCCCGTCGCCGGAATTCGGCGGGGAGGACGATCTGACCCTTCGTGGAAACGGTGGTCTTCATGGGCGTAAGATACCGTCTTACCCACGCACCGTCAACCCCCACCGACGCGCGGTCCCGATGCGAGTCCGGTCCCGGGGCCGAACGGCATCAGCGCGCGACGCCCGCGGCGCCGCCCGCGGGGCGGAACTTGTAGCCGGTGCCGCGCACCGTCTGGATCCAGACGGGGTTGGTCGCGTCCTTCTCGAGTTTCAGGCGCAGTTTGTTGATGAAGTTGTCGATCGTGCGCGGCGTGCCCTCGTAGTCGTGGCCCCAGACCTCGTTCAGGATCTGGTCTCGCGACATGACGCGCCCGCGCCGCTTGATCAGGTACTCGAGCAGCTTGAACTCGCGCGACGTGCACTCCTGCTCCGCCCCGTCCACGACCAGCCGCTGCCCCTGGAAGTCGATCTCGAGCGTCCCCTCCTTGAACGACTCGACGTCGCCCGACGCGACCTTCTTGCGACGGATGACCGCCTTGACGCGCGCGGTCAGCTCGCGGATCGAGAACGGCTTCGTCACGTAGTCGTCGGCGCCCAACTCGAGGCCCAGCACCTTGTCGCCCTCGTCGCCCTTCGCCGAGAGGATCAGGATCGGGATCTTCGGGTCGTACTTGCGGATCGTCTTGCACACCTCGAAGCCGTTCAACTTCGGCAGCATCAGGTCGAGCAGCACCAGATCGGGCGTCTTGTCGAAGGCCTTCTGGATCGCCTCCTCGCCGTCCTTCGCCACGTCCACCTGGTAGCCCTCGAACGCGAGGCTGCGTTGGAGCCCGAGCCGGATCGAGGCGTCGTCCTCGACGATCAGGATGCGCGAAGCTGACGTCATCGGCGGTCTCCGGTCGCGCGCACGTTGGCGGGCGAGGTCGTACGAGAGGGGGGAGCCTTCAGTGTCGGGATCGGGCTCGCGAGTCGGGGCGCCACATCCTGCGAACGCCCGTCCGGCGCCTTCGCCGCGTTGCTCGCTCCCCCGCGGGCCGATCCGCGCGCGACGGGGAACTCGAGATGGAACACGCTGCCGCCGCCCGGTGCCGACTCGATACGGATCTTCCCCTTGTGGACCCGCACGATCGTGCGCACGAGCGCCAATCCGAGCCCCGTGCCGGGCACGCTCTTCGAGAGATAGTTGTCGGCCCGATAGAACATCTCGAAGACCCGGCGTCGCTCGTGCTTCGCGATGCCGATCCCGTCGTCTTCGACGGTCACCTCGATCTTGCGACCGAGCCGCCGCGTGGACACCCGGATGTGCGCCGCGTCGCCCCGGCGGTACTTCCACGCGTTCGACAGGAGGTTGGTGACCGCGTCGTCGATGGCGCCCTCGTCGAGCAGCACCGGGGGCAATTCCGCTTCGAGGTCGACCTCGAGCACGAGTTTCGGATCGGGTTCGAGGCGGCGCAGCCGCTCGCAGGCCGCGCGCACCGGCACGTTCAGGTCGGCCGGGTGACGGTCATATCCCGTCCCCTCGGCCTCGCGGCGGGCGACGTCGATCATGCGCGAGACGATGCGCTGGAGCCGGTCGGATTCGCCCGCGATGACGGCGATGCCTTCCCTCAGCTCGTCGCCCTCGAGTTTCCCCTCGCGGATCATCTCCGTGAACATCGAGATGCTGGTCAGCGGGGTCTTCAGTTCGTGCGACAGGTTGCTGACGAAGTCGGCCTTCAGCCGCGCCAGCACGACCTCGCGACGCAGGATGCGGACCAGCACGACGCCCGCGATCGAGACGCCGAGCGTCGCGAGCCCGAGAATGAACCAGTAGAACGTCTCGTTCGGGCCCTCGACCGCGCTCGCCGCGCCCGCGCGCTCGACGACGACGTCGAGCAACGGATCGAACGAGAGGCGCTGGAGCGCGAGACGGATCGCGCCGCCGTGCGATTCGGGGGTGTCGCGCGGGACGACGCGCACGGCCGCACCCTCGGGGAGCATGCCCGGCGATTGAGCCAGCGCCCGGATCGTCCCCCGGTCGAGCCGAACCAGCAACGCCTCGTCGATCTTCCCGTCGACGTGCCCGAGCGGCGAGAGCGCGATCACTTCGAGCCCGGTCCCCCACTGGACGGTCATCACCCGCGTCGGCGCGGGGTGGACCGCCGCCTGCTTCGCGATCGAGAGGACGACGTCGAGGAACGAGGCGAGGCCTTCGCGGGAGCGCTCGAGATCGGTCAGCAGGATGGTCGAGGTCCGGCGCTCGGCGTCGGGCAGCCCCGCGATGACGGTGCGCAACCCGGTGATCACCTGCGCGAAGCCGGGCCAGGTCGCCGCCGGTCGATGCTCGTTGATCGCGGCGGTTTCGTAGGCGAGGCGGATCGCGTCGACGACCGGGATCGGCGGACTTCGGGCCGCGGCCACGTCTTCCACCAGCCGCAGCGCCTCTCCGACGGCGCCGGCGTAGCGGAACTCGTCGGTTTGGAACGGAAACGACGTCACGAAACGATGCCGCGCGATGATCGCATCGGGCTCGGTACCCTGCGGCCGCGACAGCATCGGACGATAACTCTCGATCTCCGATTTCGCATAGCGGTCGGCCAGCGCCTGTGCCACGTCCGGGGGAACGTGAATCAACGTGCCTTCGGCGGAGTAGACGCGCCCGTCGGCGTCCACCCGATAGAACTCGCGGACCGTGGCGAGCCAGCCGGTGCGCAGCACGTTGCGCAGGCCGCCGGGATGCTGCGCCACCTTCGCCGCGCCGTCCACGGCGGCGATGAGACCTTCGGCCGACTGCGCGACGACCCGACGGGCGAGCGTCAGCGACGCTTGCGTCGCCCGATCGCGCGCGCGCGTCGCCCCCGCCTCCCGGTCCCGCCCGATGGCGCCGAGCCCGAGCACGGCGACGACGATCACCTGGAGGAGGACGACCAAAACGACGACGGCCGCGGTCTTCGAGCCCCGGGATAGGCCGCGCAGGTCGCTCATGGAACCGCCCGCGGAACCTCCGTAGGAATCGAGGGGCCATGGTACCGACGACCGGTCACCGCCGGATCACGCGCCTTGCGGTCACCGACCCGCCGGCCGCACCTCCCGCACGAGGGCGGCCGCCCACCATCGCTCGTCGCCGGCGCCGTCGCGCACGAGCAGCCCCCGATCCAACGAGGCGTCGAGGAGGACCCCGGAAAGGACCGCGTCCCCGGCCTGGAACCTCACCGCCTCGCCGCGCATCGCGAGTCGAGCGCGATAGGCCGTCTCGACGTCGTCCCGGGACTCCGGTCGACCGAGCGCCGCAACGCGCGCGTCGAGGCGGCGGAGAAACTCGCTGACGAGGTCCTCCCGCCGTGTGACGCGCTGCCCCGCGTCGCTGTCTCCCTCGAGATCGAGGGCGGTCGTGGCGGCCGCAACGTCGGCCGCCAGTTCGGAAGGGACCCGGGTCACATTGACTCCGACGCCGACGATCACCGACGTCAGGGTCGGCGAAGGCGACGCCCCGATCGAGGCCTCCGTCAGGATGCCCGCCACCTTCCTGCGCCCGATCCAGAGATCGTTGGGCCACTTGACCGCGACGGAGACGGGAACGAGCGCCTCGATGGCCTCGGCGAGCGCGACCGCGACCGCGGCGATCGTCGGTGCGGGGAGGTCGACCGCGCGGACCGTCAGGAGCAACGACGCGTAGAGCCCGCCCAGGGGCGATTCAAAGCGGTGCCCGCCGCGCCCACGGCCCGCGAGTTGCCGGTCCGCGACCACGATGAGTCGCGACGCGTCGCCGGCGTCCCTGCGCGCCGCGACCTCGTCGTTCGTCGAGGCGACGACCGGGAGCGCGACGACCCGCCAGCCCGTCCTGCGCTCGACTTCGGCCGCATCGATCATGAGGCGCGCCGCGTCACGTCAGCGCAGGTTCAGGTCGTCGGGCGGTTTGGCCGGCGCGTACCGCGCTGCCGAGGGCGCGGGTGGAGGCAACGGCGTCGCGCCCGCCGTCGGCGAGAAGAACGGTGTCGGGGCCGCCGGCGGCGCCGGCGGGGCGTAGGGTGCGGCCCCCGACTTTCCGAGTTTCGACTTCATCCAATGACGCGCGCGGGCGAGGTCGTCGGCCACCAACGGCTTGACGGACAGGTAGAACCCGATGGCGAACAACAGGCTACCCAGCACCACCGAGAGCGAGTAGTTGCTCCGCCCGATCACGCACATGTCGAACGCCCCGAGCACGTAGTGCTGCGCGAGCCACGCGGCCCCGAGCAACATGACGAGATGCCCCGACGATTTCGACCGTCGCCATACCCAGAAGTTGAGCGCCGCCAGAAACGCCCACAAGAGACCCGAGGGCAGCAGCCAGAACGAAAACTCGGCGAGCAGGGGCGGCGGGATCGAAAGCGACATGGCGGCTCCAAGGGGCACGCAAAGGGTAGCCCCCACCCTCGACCCGGGGCGAACCCCTTCTCGGGCGGAGCCACTCGAGGGCGGAGCCCCGCGTCGGACGCGGGCCCCGTCGCCCGACCGAAGCGTCCCCCGAGGTCATGGCCCGCCCCCCTCCCGCTGCCCTCCCGCTGCCCTCCCCCATCCGACTCGCCCTTCGCCTCCCTCCCGCGCCCCGGTGGTCGCAACCTGAATCCGGCGAAACCCCCTCCTTCCCGGCGGGGTTGAATGGAGATGTCGCGAGTTCTCGAAGGAGGGCTCGTGCCCAGGTCTCCCACCCGGACGGTGCCCCCCGAATGAGCCGACATCCCGCCGCTTCCTTCGCCGCCGCCACCGCCGTCGCCGTTGCAGCGTTCGTGTTCGCCGCGGCGTTCGATGGCGCCCGCGATGCGCAGGCGGCCGACCCAGCGCCCGATTTTTCGTACTTCAAGGAGCGGATCGAGCCCGTGCTCCAGCAGGTCTGCGCGCAGTGCCACGCCGGCAAGGGGAAGGGCTCGTTCGGACTCATCGTCCACGCGGTGGGCGCGCCGTTTCCGGACGAAGAGCACCGTGTCAATTACGCGACGGCGTTGAAGTTGATCGTGCCGGGGAAGCCCGAGCAGTCGAAGTTCCTCCTGAAGCCGCTCGCCAAACGCGACGGAGGCATCAAGCACGAGGGCAACGATCGCATCTTCAAGGGGACGCCCGCGTACAGCGCGTGGGTCGACTTCATCAACGGCGTCAAGGGCGAGGTCGCGTCGAAGCCCGCGCCGACCGCCCCGACGAGCGCCCCCGGGCAGCCGGATCTGGGCTTCTTCATGGCGCGCGTCGAACCCGTGCTGCTCGGCGTGTGCTCGCGGTGCCACGCGGGTGTCGGGAAGGGGCAGTTCGCCCTGATCATCCACGAAGGCGGGACGCGCTTCCCGCTGGCCGATCACCGGAAAAACTACGACACCGTGACGCGACTCCTCGTTCCGGGCAAACCCGAGTCGTCGAAATTTCTTCTGAAGCCGCTCGCCGAGCGAGACGGTGGCGTCAAGCACACGGGCGGAGACCTCATCACGAAGGGCGATGCCAACTACAAGTCGTGGGTCGACTTCATCAACGGCGTCAAGGGTCCGCCTCCGCCGGACGACGCGCCGCCGGAAGAAGAGTTGCCCACCGCCAGTGCGACGGGCCTCGTGTTCCAGGCGGAAGATTTGAAGGCGTCGGGCGACATCACGATCACGACGACCGCGGGCGGCTCGAAGGTCGCGATGCCCGGCCCCGCGGGCGGCCGACTCACCGGAAAATTCCGCGCGAACCGCGCCGGTGACTTCCAGATCGCCCTCAAGGCGATCGCCGCGACGAGGGGCATGCGACTGCGCATCGACGGGGGCGAACCCCTCGACGTCGAAGTGATCGGGCATGGTGCCGTCGAGGTGACGCCGCGCATCCCGCTCGACGGCGGCAAGCCGCTCGATGCGCGGCTGGGGCGGTTGGCGGTCGTCGACGACGCGATCTCGATGGACGGGCGGGAGGGAACCGCCCGATTCCTCGCGCCCGTCGACACGGCCCACGCGAAAATCGAGGCCATCGTCCGCATTCCGGGCCCCGACGAGCCGGGTCGCGACGACGCGTGGCTGCTGTTCGACTGCCTCGATCAGGAGAACGGCAAATTCTTCGGCCTGGTCGACGGCGGCCGCAAGTTGGTCATGGGCGTGCTCGAAGGCGGCCGCCCGCGCATTCAAAAATCGGTGCCGGTCCCCGAGGGCACGTTGCTCGACGGCAAGACTCCGGTGACGTTGGGCGTCGCGATCCTCGACGGGGTCGCCGTCGGCCGCTTCCAGGGCAAGGCCGTCCTGTTCGTCAACTTCGACCGCGGGCTCGGCGCCGCGCGCTTCGGCTTCCTGACCCACGGCATCGCGTCCGTCTCGTCGCTCGCGATCCAGGGATTCCAGGGGGAAGACATCCACCGGATGAAGCTGACGGTGGGCGGCGTCGTCCATCTGCGCAAGGGCAACCACACGTTCGACATCGAGTTGCTGGCTGCAGGGGCCTCGCTCGACTCGCTGACCGTCAAGGATCTCGCCGAATAGGTGCGCAGACGCGCGCCCCTTCGCCGATTCGGCTCTTCAATTTCCATCTCGTTCGCTGGAGACACGCCATGACTCGTCGCACCTCGGGGATCGCCCCTTTCTCGTTCGCCATGCTCGCCTTCGCGGCAATCGCGCTCGCGCCGGCCGCTCACGCAGAAGACTCGCCCGGCATGCCGGCCCCGGCCGAGCCGGCACCGACGGGCCCGGCGCCGACCGGCGGACGGTTCTTCGACACCTACGACGCCAACCAGGACGGCAAGGTGACGAAAGAGGAGTTCTCGGGCGACGGCGACATCTTCGAACTGCTCGACAAGGACAAGAACGGCGACGTCTGCCTCGCGGAGTTGGGCCTGCCTGCCGACTACAAGCCGCGTCCGCTCCCCAAGGTGAACGAGAACGACGATCCGGGCATGAAGGGCGGAGACCGCGCCCGTCGGGCCGAAGAGATGAAGAAGAAATACATCCAGTTGAAGGCGATGGACAAGGACGGCGACGGACGGGTTTCGAAGGACGAGTACAACGGCAAACTGCCGTTCGATTACCTCGATCGGAACAAGGACGGCTTCGTCGACGAGAAGGATGGGCGCGGTGGTGGTGGCGGTGGAGATGGCATGCCCGGTCAGATGCCGCCGCCGATGTCGCCCGAGGACGTCGCGAGTCGCTTCAAGGAAATCGACAAGGACGGCGACGGGAAGGTCTCGAAGGAGGAGTTCCCGGGCGCTCCGGAGCGCTTCGGCCGGCTCGACAAGGACGCCGACGGGTCGGTCACCGCCGAAGAGTTCGCGGCCGCGATGAAGGACGCGCCGCCGGGCGAGCCGGGGAAGGGCGGCGCGCGGATGGCGATGAAGATGGACAAGAACGCAGACGGAAAATTGGCACCCGATGAGGTTCCGTTCGGCGCCGACAAGTTCAAGGAGATGGACAAGAACGCCGACGGGTTCATCACGGAAGACGAACTGCCCAAGGGTGGCAAAGACGGCAAGAAGGGCAAGAAGCCGGGCGAGTCGGAGACGCCCATGGGCCCCGCGTCCCCGACGACTCCCTCCGACGGTGCAATGCCCGGCCGGGAGCCGACGAGCGGCTTCGGTGGGTTGTTCGCGGCGCTCGACAAGGACCGGGACGGGAAGCTCTCCCGCGCCGAGTTCCCCGGCACCGATGACGAATGGCGCCGACTCGACGGCAACGCCAACGGCTGGATCACGCCCGACGAGGCGTCAGCGAAGTAATCTCGCTCTCCGGAGAGTGTCAGACACAGTCAGGAGAGTGAGATCCGTTCGTCTCCCGATGGTGTCTGACACTCTCGGGAGGCGAACGGGTTCAGTGCGCGTTCATGCGCTCGGCGAGGCGGCGCGCGCGTTTGGTCAGGATGTCCTCGACCGTCGTGCGAATCTTGCTCTTCAGGAAAAACGGCGGGTTGACCGTCGAGCCGACGGCGACGATCTCGGTCACGCGGGAACCGGTCGCCTCAGGCACGACCATCGCGACGCCGGAGAACGCCGAGACGCGTTGCGGCCGGTCGTCACGCACGAAGTCGTATCGCACGAGCGCAGCGCCATCCCCGCGCAAGCGCGACGTCATCGCGATCGTCCAGCGAAAGTCGAACTTGAAGAAGCTCTCCCCCATGTCGAGGAGACCCAACCGCACGACGCGATGAACGCCGTCACGTGTCGCTCGCTCGCCCCGGACCTCGGCCTCGTCCGCGGAGAGCGCCGCCTTCTCGGCCGCGAGATCGAGCATCACGTCCATGCACTGCGCGGGCGTCGCCTCGACATGCATCGACCAGCCGTGAACGAAGAAGGCACCCGTGGCCGCGAGACCCACCGCGGGCAGGACCGGGCGGAACTCGGCTTCGAGTGCCTCGAGCCTCGTCGAGCGGACGTCGATCGACGTCGCGCCCGGCGCGTGTGCGAGCGTCGGCAGGTGCGATGCAAGCACCTCGAGGCCCGCGAAGAACGGATCGTCGGACGGCGGTCCCGCTTCGGCACCGGAACGCGCGTCGAGCCGACAGAATCCGTCGACCGCAGGCGCGACCGTCGCGTGGAACCTCGTGCACGCGACGCTTGAAAGCGCCGCGAGCCAGATCACCGGAGCGATGGGTACGCGAACCACCCGGTCACGCTACCCGAGAGCCGAGCGCGCCCGGGTCGTCCGGAAACGCCCGGCGTCCTCAGGAAGCGCTCGGCGTCCCGACGCTGCGCTCTTCCTCGCTCGGCTGCGCCACCCAGGCGCGCATCGTGCGCACTTCGGTGTCCCAGCGATCGCTCAGGCGCACGTCGAGAAACGTGCGGTAGAGGAGATCGAGATCGTCGTAGACGCGCCGCGCCGCCGTCAGCGACGAGGTAAGTCGTTCTTCGGCGTCGGCGGAGTCGATCCCCGGCAGTTTGACCGATGACAAGTCGAGATCTTCGGCCTTGAGCGTCAGCGCCGTCTCCTCTTCGCCACGCGCGAAGAGCAGTCGGGCCGCGGTCACGACCTTGCCGTGCCGAAGCGCCACCTTGCCCTCGGCGGACGCACCCGGCATTCCCGCGCGCAGGCTCGTCCGACGGGCGGCAGCACGCTCGCCCTTCAACTCGAGGAACTCGTCCACGTGGACGTAGAGCGAGGTGCCGTCGCGCCGGGCGCCGGCCTTCCCCGTCTCCGCGATGTCGGCGAACTCCGGCGTAATGCCGGCTCGCCACCAGAGCCACGTCAGGAACTCGGGGCCGAGCCAATCCATGCCGCCGCGCTCGTCGATCGGCCTGTCGGGACGACGGATCATGAGAGGGCCTCCTCCGACAGTTCACGCGCTGCAGCCGAACGAAGCGTCGCCCCGTCGAGCGCAGCCGGGGACTTCTCGTCCGAATAGCGGCCGAACTCGGTGCGGCGCAACGCCGCCAACGCCGCGCTCCCGCCGCCCCCCCCACGACCGGCCTCGAGCATCTCGAGCGCACGATGAAACGGCGTCAGTGCCGAGAGCGAGACGTCGAACGTGTCGGCGAACAGCGTCCGGAAGACCTCGTTGGACGCCTTCGAGAGGCTGCCGAACAGCACCATGCGCTCCCGCGGATAGACGATCACCGTGTAGACGTCCATCGTCGGCGTCGTGTTGCGCATCAATTCTTCGGTGAGCGCTCGACGCAACTCGGACTTCTCTTCGCGGGATCGCCGGGCGGACGGCTTGCGCGCGCCATCGGGCCCGCCGACGCCGGCAACACCGTCGTTGCTCTTCTCGACGTCCTTGCGGCGGCCGCGTAACTCCAAGTCCATCATCGCGCGCAGGAGGCGGCTGTTGACGCGGCGCTTGTCGATGCGGAGCGAGAAAACGGCAGCCGGACCTCTGCTGATCGAAGAGCCGCCGACGGATTCGTCGGAGAACCGCGAATCGAGGCAGTTGTCGGCGGTGACCCACCCGAAGGATCGCTCCTCGTTCGGTGAGAGCGGCTGGAACCGCCGATCGAGCAGCCGCTTCGCGAAAGAGGCGTCGTTCACCGAAGGGAGATCACCCTCGATGCGGAACCGACGCGCGGTGAACGAGCGCAATTGGAAACTCATGGCGGGGACGGTACCGACCGGGGGGGACGCGCCCGCCCGCGTGCCCGCGATCAGCTGCCCGTTCGAAACCCCTTCGGATCGGCCAGTTTGGCTCGCCGCGCGCGAACGTCGTGGATCGTCGGGCGCAGGTCGACCCGTTCGCCGGCGTACGCGCGCAGCGCCCGAATGCGGTCGCGCCGAGGCAGGCGGTCGATGAGATCGGAATCGAGGGTCGCCAGGTCGTCCTCGTAGTTCCATCGAAACGACGGCGGCGCGCCGCGCCGACAGTCGCAGAACCACAGCGACACGTCGCCCTCGTCGACACGCACGAGCACGTTGCGCGCGAACAGGTCACGATGGCAGAACGCCTCGGCGTGCATGCGATGGACGATGCGCCCGAGCAACTCGGCCGTGCGACGACGAATGACGGGATCGTCGCGCACCGGATCGCCGGGGGTCGAGAGCCTCGTCGCGAGGTCGATGGCGCCGACGATGTGTTCGGTCACGAGCGCGTGCGCGACGAGCCGTACGCCCTTCGTGACCGACGTCGCCGCGATCGGGCGCACGGCCGGCACCAGTTTCTCGCGCAGGAACTCGAGGTTCTTGAACTCCTTCAGCTCCGGCGCCATGCCGTAGAGCGTGCCGCGACCGATCAGCCCCTTCGACTTCTGCCAGGTCGGGTACCGGTAGCGCTTCACGTGAAACCGCCCCGACGTCCCTTCGACCGCGAGATCGATCGTCGTGACGAGGCTCGTCGCCGTCGGGTCACCCCCGAGCGCAAGGATCGCCTCGGCGGCGCGAATGCCGGCCGCTGCGATCGCGGGGGCGAGTTTCTTGTCGAGAAGGACGCGGGTTCCCATGGGAGGGGGCGGATTGTAGGGCTCGACGGTCGGGAAGCGCCGCGCGGGCGAGGGTCGTCCGTTCGAATCGCGGACGGGACCGGAGTCCGGCGCCGGACGTGTACCCCGAACGGGCGCCATCACCGCCAACCCTTGCGGCGGCGGGCGCTCCCGCGACCATGGCCGGTTCGCCGACCGGCGGGCTGCGTGGCCCGTGGGCGACGTTCGTACCCCGGAGGTGGCTCGATGCTCCGTCACCGTTTCGCGCTTGCCGCCCTGTGCGTTGCGACGTGCGTCGCGAACTTCGCCGCGTCGGCCCGTGCAGGTGCGCTGGAGGACGGCAAGCGCCTGCTCGACGAGCGGCGCTATGCGCCGGCGGCGGAGGCCTACCGCAAGGCGTTGAAGGCGTCGCCTGGCAGTCGCGACGCGATGCTCGGGCTCGCAAAGACGGTCGCGGAGGGACGACTGGGCGAAGAGGCCTATCAGGAGGCCGCGGGCCTCCTGCGTGACCGGTTGAGGGCTGCGGCCGACGACCGCCCGGCGCGCCTGGCGCTCGGCGAGGTGTACCTCGCGTGGGTCCCGATCGACAACCGCTACCGCGCCGACGCACAGGACCAGTTCTTGAAGTGCGCACAGGCCGATCCGAAGGACGGCGATGCAGCGGTCGGGCTCGCCCGCGTGTATTGGATCGCGGGCGAAACGGTGCACGCACTCGAGGTCCTCGACGAGTACCTCGGGCGATTCCCCGAGTCGGCGATCGCGAATCACGGCAAGGGCGCGATCCTTTATGCCGACGCGTCGAACACATACGCCGCCGAAAAGAATTTTGCAGCGGTCAAATCTCTCTTCGAGCGCGCCGCCGGCGCGTTCGAAGCCGCGACCAAGGCGGACCCCAAGCGCCGGGATTCGTGGCTGCAGTTCGCGTACGCGTCGCAGTGGCTCGCGGGTGGCGACCCGGCGCGCGAGGCCGCGGCCACCGAGGCCTACGAGAGAGCGTTCGCTCTCGACCTCGACGATCCGGCGCCGCTCAAGGGCCTTGCCGCGTTGCTCGGCAAGAAGCCGCCCGAGGTCTGGGCGAAGACGTTCGACCGCCTTGCGAAGGCCCATCCCAAGTCGTCGGCGATCCTGCTGACGCACGCGGAAGCCCTGAAGGCCGCAGGCAAACTCGACGAAGCCGAGGCGGCCTATCGGTCGTACGTCGCGGTCTCGAAATCGCCGGCGCTCGCCTGGGCGGCACTCGGCGGGCTGCTCGAACAGAAGAGCGACGCGGCGGGATGGAAGAAGGCCTACGAGAAGTCGCTAGAGCTCGATCCCGACAGCTGGCTCGCTCCGTCGCTCGCGGGCAAACTGCTCGGCGCGATCAACGCCCAGGCCGAGGCGGCGTTCGACGACACGCAGCGGTCGCACAAGCTGCTCGACGAGTACAAGGCGCTTGCGGCGCTCCTGCCCAAGTACAAGGCCGTGCGCAACGACGGCGGCTTCTTCTGCCGCGAGGCCTACGCGAAGTCGCGCAAGAACGACGCGGTGCTGCTCAAGGGATCGGTCGATCTCTACGTCTCGTGCTGCGAGTTGATCCCGGAGTACCGCGACGAGTTCGAGATGTCGATCCCGTACCCCGAGCGCCACACGTACGGGCAGTTCCTGAACGACACCGGGCTGATGTTCCAGTACGAGCCCGCGAACCTCGACCTGAAGAAGGCCGAGGCCTACTACCGTCGCGCGATGGAATGGACCCAGTACGGGTACTGGGACGCGTTCACCAACCTCGAGAAGATCCTCACCGCCCAGGGACGTTGGAAGGAAGCCTACGACTGGGCGGCCGCGTGCGCCGATGGCATCAAGAAGGAAACCGGCGAGCCCAACGAGACGCAGCGCGCGACGGCCGCGGGCGTGCGCGACCGCCTCGAGGCGAAGCTGCCCAAGGACGACCCCAAGTAGGCGCGGGCGTCGCGAACACGGCGGCCGGTCGGACGCGGGTCCCGGAGCGCCATCGCGGCTCGGAAACCCGGGGCGACGGGAACGATCATGCCCCCTCGGGAGAAGCCGACGCCGGCGCGAACCAAGTCCTCAGGATCGAGAGCAGGCGCAGAAACGACGGATCGTGGCAACGCCGAGTACTGACCCTCGTCGCCAGGGAGTGGAAACTGGCGTTGGACCTCGGAGTCCTCTTCTCCCGGATCGCCCGCAGATAGGCGTCCTTCGGACCGGCGGGCTTGGGGTCTCCTTGATCCCAGAGCCCCTCCTGCGCAAGCCAACTCCGCAACTCGGCCACGTTGGGCCACCCCAACTCGGTCGCGACATGGGGCGAGTCACTCCAAACCCAGACTTCCAATTCGGGGTCGATGACGACGCAGCGGCCACGCGACCCCCAGTCGGAGGCGAGATTCGCTTCGACGGTCGTCCGCAGCAATTCGGGATCGTCCGAGGGTCGCCCCTCCCACGCCAGATCAAAAACGATGAGCGCGTGCTCGTGCGTAGCCTTGTACAGCGACGCGAGTTCGTGCCCGCGGGAGTACGTGCCCCCGTCCAATTCCTTGAGCTTCGGATACTCGACCCCACGTAGCGCCCGGATACCGATCGCCTCGGGTCGAGTGAGTAGCCCGCGGATCGCTTGCTCGATCCCTCCATCCGCCACGACCACGACGAGATCCCCCTTCATCCGAGGACCCCGGCGGCGAAGAGAACCCCGAGATCGAGTGAGCCCTTCCAGTTCTTCAAGCGCGGGTGCTCGTCACCTCGGACGATATCCGTCGCGCCCGACTCATCCTTCGCAAAGCACAGAAGGTCGGATGGTTGGGCGAGACCCAGAACTACCGGCGAATGAGAGGCGCAGAGCACCTGCGCGCCGTAGACCGAGGACAGGGACTGGTACACCGACTCGACGGCCTTCGGATGGATGCCGTTCTCCGGCTCCTCGATCAGGTAGATGCCCTCGACTCCATCGACGTACGCCAGCAACGTCAGCGCCAGCATCCGGAGCGTCCCGTCGGACACGACCCACGAAGGGGCCTTCAGGCCATTCTCATACTCGACGACAATATAGCGATTTCGATCCTCCGGCCGCTCGACGGTAGACACCGTCTTGAGATCCGGAATCGCGGTACGAAAGTGTCCGATCCACTTCGAAAATCGCTCCGGGGATCCTTCTTCCAAGGCGTGTACGACCCAGGGCAGGTTCGATCCGTCGGGAAGAAACTGACGCGGCGAGCCGGGGGGACTCGGTCGGCGCATGGCCTGCGCGTTGAGCACGACCTTGCGCATTCCTTCCATCAGGAACCGCTTGACCCAAGTCGCGGCCGGGAACCGAACTTCATCCTCCGGCAGGTTGGCCAGCGCGGCCTTTTTCGGCCCCAACCGGAACGAATTGTTCCATTCCGTGGTTTCGGCCATGAAGTAGTCATTGCCGGACTCCGCGATCTTGTTGACGACCTTCCGCCAACCCTTCGGGGTCTTCTTGCCGGGTTCTCGCAGCAGTGTTTCCGGGGCGACAACCGACACGGGGAACAAAGTCCGTTCGAGTTCGGACGCCCGCTCACCGGCGCGTGGCATCAGCCATAGTGTCTCTGCGGCCAGCACGACTTCGTTCGAATCACCCCTCTTCTCGAGGGCCACTTCGTAACGGGCGAGTTCGAACTTGGACTCATCCTGCTTCGCCCGACGTTCCGGGGGGATCTCCAACTCGACGGCCAATTCGAATCGGGAACCCTTGCGCATCCACGTGAGGTGCGACAGATCGGCGGCCCGCTGGGGCACACCATTGCCATCACCCAGTATCGCCTTGAGAGGCCCCACCCTCAACATGTCCCCCAGGAATCCCACCACGTCCAAGAAGGTACTCTTGCCCGACCCATTCGGCCCCACAAGCGTGTGAAACGGCGATACCCGCTGCGAGATGTATCGCAGCGAGCGGTAGTTCAGGGCCTCGATGCGAGTCAGCACGGCGTTCGTCCTCGGGGCGACGGATGTTCCACACGATCGTAGCGGAAGCGGCAACGCGCAGGCGTCATGGTCCCGGCGACCGGGGGACATCCGAGGCACGGTATCCGATCGAGGCGGGCAGCGTCGATGGTCGATCGAGCGGCGGGACCCTCGTCCGACTACCCTTGCTCGCGATGAATGCCCACGGAGAGCACGAGCCGTCAGGGGGCGAGCCGCGCGGGCGCTCCATCACCGGGATCGTCGCGACGTCGGTCCTGCTCGCGATGCTCGGCGTCGCCTCGTTCATCGGCCTGCGCCGCGCGATCGGGATCTCGCTCCCCGCCGATCTCGCCTGCGCGGTGATTTCGCTCGGGCTGCTCGTCTGGGTGGGCGCGGACTTTCGACGTCGGCTGGTCGGCCGGCACGAGCGACCTCCGGGGCGACTTCATCGTTGGTTCTCGCTCCGGCCAGGCGTCTGCGCGTGGGCGCTGCTGTTGCCGATCGCGGGGTGGTACGCGCTCCGCATTCCCGGTCCGATGGGACACGGCCCCGTCGCCATTCCATTCGATCGCGCGCCCTGGTCGTCGGGCGCATGGCGCACGGGGCCCGTCGTCGTCGTCTCGCTCGGGGACAGCGTCAGTACGGGGTACGGCGCTCCGCCCGGGCACGGCTACGTCGACCTGGTCGTCCGCAACGATGTCGCGCGCTACCCCGACGTCGGAGGCGCGGATCTCTCGCACGTCTTGCCGAAGCTCACGCGCATGAAGTTCGCGACCCTGTCGTCGAATTCGATCGACCACGAGAAGTCGGTCGCGTTCATCCCCGTCCAGTCGCCCGACACCCATGGCATCGTGTTCCTGACGACGGGCGGGATCGACCTGATCCACCCCTACGGCCACGACACTCCGCGGGAGGGCGCGATGTATGGCGCCACGCTCGCCGAGGCGCGGCCGTGGATCGAGCGCTTCACGGCCCGGCTCGAGCGGACGCTCATGGCGATCGCGAGCCGGTTCCCGGGAGGCTGCGACGTCTTCGTCGGCACGATCTACGACCCGACCGACGGCGTCGGCGACATCGAGAACGCGGGCGTGATCTTCTGGCTCCCCGCATGGCCGGACGCGCTGGCGATCCACGCGCGCTTCAATCGGGCGATCCGCGACGCCTGTTCGCGCCACCCGTTCGCGCACGTCGTCGACATCCACGGCGCACTGCTCGGCCACGGCATCCACTGTCGCGACACGGCGAACCCGCACTACCAGCGCGACGATCCGACCTATTGGTACTTCTTCAACCTCGAGGACCCGAACGAGCGGGGCTACGACGCGATCCGACGCGTCTTCCTCGCCGAACTCGGCACCGTGCTCCCGGCCCGTTTCGCGGCGCTCGCGCCGAGGTCGAGCGCGGCCCCCCGGTAGTTGACACGGACGCCCTCGTGCCGGCCGGTCGGACATGGGTCCCGTACGCCCGATGAAACCGTCGCGACGCCCCGACCCCGCGAAGCGGCGGGTCGCTGGATGACCGGACCGATGTAGACTCCCACGTACACGGCGGGACAAGCAATGGACTCGGAGCACAAGGGTTGGATGAATCGATCCAAGGCGCGCATCGCGCTCGGGATCACGGTCATTCCGGCGATCGCGCTCGCCGTTTGGGCGTTGACGCTAGAACGCGCGACGCGACGGATCGCGTCGTCGGCCCCTCCGATTGCCGGCGGTCTCGAACCCGTCATCCCGATGCCGGCGTCGTTTCCGCGTACGGAACTCGTCGAGGGCCTGCTCGACGAGCCCGTCACTCTGCCGAAACTGCCCGGTGGCTCGGACAAGCTCCTGGCCTCCCGGACTTGGACGGACGGCACGCCGATCCTGCTCCGCGGCGCGAAACGTCGATACGAGGCGTTGGGCTCGGACCTCGCGACGCTCGGCGCGATCGAGACCGACGATGACCTCTCCCAGATCGTCGAACTGCCGACACCGCACGGCCGGACGCAGTGGATCGCGATCGCCGACCGACCGGACTCGCCGGGGCGCGACGACTCCGTGATCGGCATCGACGCATCAGGTTCGACGACGTGGCGCTGGAATCCGAGCGGCCGCTACGTCCACTCCATCGCGATCACGTTCGACTCGGACCGGGCCTCGGGCGTGATCGTCGGCGTCGGGGGCGAACAGGGAGTCGTCGGACTCGACCTCGACGGGGCGCTGCGTTGGGATGCGCCGAAGCACCACGTCGCCTATGAGGTGAGGACACATCCGTCGCTACCGGATCGCTCGCTGTTCGTCGGATGGGACCGCCTCCTCTTCGACGGAGGCGGACGTACCTTGTATTCGTCAGCGCCCCGGAGGTTCGACGCCGACCGAATCCGGCTCGCGTCCTACCTGACCGTCGGCGTGATCCTGCCTGGCGAGCGTGGCGATGCCTCGATGATCCTCGGCGGAAATCGGCTCAAGCCACACAACCCTCTCCTCGTGCGCGTGGACTCGGCCGGCCGGGAAGCGTGGGCTGCACGACCGGAGACCAAGATCGAAGCAATCGAGCTCGTGGAGCCACCGAATCGCCCGAGACTCGTCGTCGCGACCACCGACGGTGGCGAGTTGCTCGTCGTCGACGAAAGGGGTGGGCTGCGCGCGCGCGTCGACCTCCCCGGCGAACGCCACGACGGTCGACTCTACCAGTATGGACTGGCCGCGGGGCGCCTGGGCGAGGCGGGCTGGTTCGTCGCCGTGACGTTGCTGGACGGGACCCGGCTCTATCGGCTGCACCCGGATCGCCTGCCGCCGAAGTAGCGCGAGCTGCGGACCCCGACTCGGCGCCCGCAAGTGCAGGGCACTACTTCTTCCGCGGCTCCTCGAGTCCCTCGTCGGGGCGACGGTACTTGCCCGAGCGGATCTGGCGGACGGTCTCGACGAGGCCGAGCGTCGTGTTGCGTACCTCGTCCCACAACGGGCGATCGGCGTCGAGATCGTCGTGGCTCGTCGCGTAATCGCCGAAGTACCCGATGTAGCGATCGAGCCCCGCGCGCGGGCCCGCGGGGACGAGGTCGAGGTCGGTCAACCAATCGACGAGCATGCGGCGGAGATTCTCGACACCGGCGACGTCGCCGTGGACGACGACCGCGAACGCGCGCCCCGCGAGGTGCTTGGGGTAGTCCCAGCCCGCGAGTTCGACCTTCTTCGCGAGCAGCGGATCCTTGCCGTCGGTGGTCGTGGGATCGGGGTTGCCACCGTCCGCGCACACGAGGCGGTCGATCAACAGTTTCAGCACGCTCGGCGCCTGATACCAGTTGACGGGCGTCACGATGATCACGCCGTGGGCCGCCGCGAAGCGCGGGTAGAGCTCGTTCATCCAGTCGCCGGCCTGCCCCATCGCGTGGTTCGGATAACACGAGCAGGGCCAGTGGCAGAGCGGCTGCGCCGTCGAGACGCATGCCTTGCACGGATAGATCACCCGGCCGTACTCGGACGTCATCCGCGAGAGGTCGAGGAAGTCCGCTTCGGTCCGTTTCTGCGCGTCGATGGTCTTGATGACGTGCTGGCAGAGCCTCCACGACTTCGACACCTCGCCGGCGCACGTCTGGTCGCTGCGCGGCGATCCATTGATCACGAGGATGCGCGAGCGGGAGCGACGGTCGCGCTGCTTCCTCTCGGCGACGTGGATGGCGCGCCGCGCGTCGAGCCACTCGACGGGCAGGTCGTAGGAGGGGATCGAGAAGCCGCGGCCCGCCTTGCGTGTCGTCGGACTCCTGCGATAGGCGTGATAGCCGTCCCACGCGACCTCGGCGACCTGGTCGAGTGCTTCGCGGGTCCCGCGGAACGCGGGATCGAAGAAGCGCGCGTGGAAGCGTTCGAGGAACTGCGCTTTCGAGAGCGCGACGCTCTCCTGGCCCTCGACGATCCGGGGACTTCGTTTCGCGGCACGCTGCTTCGCACCCTTCGACGAGGTACGGGCCACGGCGCCCTTACATGCTCGTCGTGGGGAGCGCGGGCTTCGTGCCGCGGTTGCCGAGCGTCTCACGGTAGAGGCTCGCGACCACGAGCAGGAGGGCGGTCAGCAACGGGCCGAAGACGACGCCGGACACCCCGAACAGGCCGATGCCGGAAAAGATGCCGAAGAACAGGAGCAGCGGGTGGATCGAACTCGCGCCGGCACGCCGCATGAGCATCGGTCGCACCAGGTTGTCGGCCATGCCGATCACGAGCACGCCCCAGATCAGAAGGAACCAGCCCCTGCCCGAGTGGTCGGTCGCGAATTGGTAGACCATGACCGGCGCCCACACGAACGCCGAACCTCCGATCGGAAGGAGCGAGAGGCAGGCCATCACGAAACCCCAGAGCACCGGCGCCGATACCCCGACGATCGCAAGCGCGACGCCGCCGAGGATTCCCTGCAGGATCGCCGTCGCGAGCCCCCCGACGACGGCGGCGAACGCGGTCGCGCGCAGCGTGTCGAGCACGCGAATCGTCTTCTCGGCGTCCATCGGGACGACGTCCACCACGAACTCGCGGATTCTCCGGCCGTCGTGATAGAGGCAGAACAGCGTCGCCAGCATGATCAGAAAGCCGAACGCGGTGCCGAGCACGCCCCGGAGCACCCCGAGCGCCCCCGCCTGGAACGGCTGACCGAGCAGACCGAGGGCCGCGTCCTTGACCGAGCGGACGTCGGTCTGGAAGGCCCCCAGTTTCTCGTCGATCTGCTTGCGGACCGTGTCGAGCGTCGTATGGTCGGCGAAGAACTGGTCCCACGCATCGAGCGACGGCGCCGCGGTTTCGACTCCGGACGGCGCGACGGCCCCTCCGGGCGACGGGATGACGCCGGGCGACGGGACGACGGAGACCGACGGGGCGTTCGCGGCCTTCTGTTTCGTACCCGACACGTTCTTCGTCAGTCCGATCGCCTCTCGAACCAGCGTCGCCCCCACGAACGCGATCGGGCCGACGACGAACGCCGCCGTGCCGATCGTCATCAGCAACGCCGCGAGACGGGGGCGACCGAGCCTCGTCGCGAGGCGTCGATAGAGCCCGCCCGTCACCGTCACGAGACACATCGCCCACGCGATCGGCACGAGGAACGGCGAGAGCAGGAGACCGAACGCGTAGATCGACGCGAGAACCACGGTGACGAGGAGCAACGCGACGAACAGGCTGC
Organism: Planctomycetia bacterium; assembly: GCA_031401505.1. Lineage (GTDB taxonomy): Bacteria > Planctomycetota > PLA2 > PLA2 > JAEUHO01 > JANNRO01. Next base: position 3,559 of record JANNRO010000433.1, on the reverse strand, counting down.
GGTCGAGGGCGGGGCCGTCGTTCATGCGGAGAACGTCCTACCACGCCCGCCAAACCCACGTCCACGGTCTGCGGGATCCTCGACCCCGCGCGGACTCGATCCGGCGACGGGGCCCGCATCCGACCGCTCGCCGGTATCCTCTCGCCCCCATGCGAGCCATCGTCATTCCCAAGCACGGCCCTCCCGAAGTGTTCGAGGAGCGGGAGATGGAAGACCGGCGATTGACGCCGCAGGACGTGCGCATCCGCGTCGAGGCGGCGGGAGTCAACTTCGCCGACCTGATGGGTCGCGTCGGCCTCTACCCCGATGCCCCTGCGCTGCCCTACGCACCGGGCTACGAAGTGTCGGGGGTCGTCGAAGAGGCGGGCGCGAAGGTCGACGCCCGCTTGGCACCCGGTACGCGCGTCGTCGCGGCGACGAGGTTCTGGGGCTACGCCGACCGCGTGCGCATGACGTCGTACGCCGTGTGCCCGATCCCCGCGTCGATCTCCTACACCGCGGCCGCGGCGCTGCCGGTCAACTACATGACGGCGTTCCTCGGACTCCTCCACACGGGCAATGCGCGCCGGGGCGAGCGCGTGTTGATCCACGGCGGCGCGGGCGGCGTGGGGCTCGCCGTGCTCGACCTCGCCAGGGGCCTGGGCCTCGAGCTCTACGCCACGGCCGGCTCGTCCGAGAAGTGCCGTTTCCTCGAATCGAAGGGCGTCACGAAGGCGATCAACTACCAGGCCGAAGACTACGAGCAGGCGTTGATGGCCGTGACGCGCAACAAGGGGTTCCACCTGATCCTCGACCCGCTCGGGCCCGAGTCGTTCGAGAAGGGGCTGCGCATGCTGGCGCCGCTGGGCCGATTGATCTGCTTCGGCTTCTCGGGCCTCGTGACCGGCAAGAAGCGGAATCTCTGGCACGCGGCGACCTCGCTGCTCTCGAAGCACAAGGTCAACCCGATCACGTTGATGAACCAGAACGGCGGGATTCACGGTTTGAATCTCGCACAGCTCTTCGACGAGCGCGAACTGCTCGAGAACGGCCTGGCCGAGCTGGTCGGACGCGCGTCCCGCGGCGAGATCTCCCCCACCATCGCGACGACGTTTCCGTTGACCGCGAGGGGCGCCGCCGACGCGCACTCGTATCTCCACGACCGCAGGAACATCGGGAAGGTCGTGTTGGTTCGGACGTAGGACCGACGTCCGACGGGCCGTCCGTCCGTGGCTACGGGAACGTCAACCCTTCCAGACCCAGCAGGAACCGCTTCCAGCGCAGATCCGCGCCGAAGCCGCCGATCCCTCCGCCCGTGCGGACGACGCGATGGCAGGGCACGACCAGCGGCACGGGATTGGCACCGCACGCCTGGCCGACCGCTCGCGCCGCACCGGGGCGACGCACGGCCTTCGCGACGGCGCCGTACGTGCGGGTCGATCCGCGCGGAATGCGCGCGATCTCGCGCCAGACACGGGCCTGGAAGCCGTCCTCGGCGAGGACGACCTCGATCTTCGGGTCGGGTCCGCCCGCGAGATAGGCGCGGATCCGCTTCTCGGCGTCGCGCACCACGGGGCCCGGGCCGCCGACTTCGGCGTCGGGACGCTCGACCTTCAAGTCGCGCAGGAACCGCGGCATGTCGTCGCCCAGATGGACCTTGACGACGCCGAAGGGACTCGCGGCGACGCAGATCGCGCCCAATTCGCGCACGGGAATTCGTACCGTCTGAAGCCGCACCACGACGCCCCCTTACTTCCGGGATCCGAGGACGACGTCGAGGGACAGTTGCTCGGTGCCGCGCGCGATCTTGACCAGCACCTTGTTCGCGGGCTTGTAGTTCGCAAGCGCCCTCTGGAGGTCGCGATAGCTGTCGACGACGTAGGCGCCGATCGCGTGGATGACGTCGCCCGCCCGCATGCCCGCCGTATCGGCGGCGCCGCCCTCGACGACTTCGACGACCACGACCCCGCCGGAGTCGCTCCCCTGGGCCGCCTGGATACCGAGCGCGGCCTTGCTGCCACCGCCGCTCGGCGGCGGCATCGTGAAGACGACGCGCGCGTCGCGATCGGCGAGCTCGCGCACCGTGTCGAGGCACATCGACGTGACCGCCTCGCAGCCGACGTAGTTGATCGTGTCGGGCGTATCGCGGGGCGTGTGGTACTGCTCGTGGAGCCCGGTGAAGAAGAAGAGGACCGGAACGCGCTTTCGGAAGAACGAGGTGTTGTCGGACGGCGCGACGCCGGACGGATCCCACGTGAGCACCAGCTTGTAGGGCTCGTTGGCCTTCGTCACGAGGTCCTGAAGTCCCACGCCCGTGCCGACGCCGCCGATCTCCATCGTGCGCTTGGCGTCGTAGCGCCCGACCAAGTCGCAGTTGACCATCAGGTTCATGTCGGCGAGCGGGACCGTCGGGTGCTCGACGTAGAACGCGCTGCCGAGGAGACCCAGTTCCTCGCCGGAGAACGAGAGGAACAGGATCGAGCGGCGGGGTCGCTTCGCGCTGGTCGCGCAGGCCTGCGCGATTTCGAGCAACGCGGCCGTACCCGAGGCGTTGTCGTCGGCGCCCGGGTGGATCTTCCCGGCGTCGGCCGGACCGCCCGCACTGCCGACCTGCCCATGGCCGACGTGGTCGTGATGCGCCCCCACGACGACGACCTCCTTGCGCAGCGTCTCGTCGGATCCCGAGAGGAAACCGCAGACGTTGCGGGCGTTGGGACCCGTGCTCTTCTCGATCGACGTGCGCAGCCGGACTCGAACGCCCTTGACCTCGACACAGCCCGGCGCCTTCGGTCCGCCCGGCGCCTCGTCGATTGACTTCTGGAGCTCGGCGAGCGACTTCCCGAGAGGTCGCACGAGCCGCCCGGCGACCTCCTGCGACACGAACGCGAAGGGGATCTTCCCGCTGCCCATCTGCGGGCCGAATTGCGTCCGCCACGACATCAACCGGTCGGGGTTCTTCCCCAGCGAACGGGGGTCGTTGACGACCAACAGCATCGCCGCGCCGCGCTTGGCGGCCTGATCGAGCTTCGCGAGGAACGTCGCGTGCTGGGAGGGACCGGCGCCCCACGGCGGTTCGCGTCGCAGCACGAGCAGCGCCTTCCCCTTGACGTCCACGTCGGCGAAGTCGTCATACGGGTCGGCGAAATCATCGTAGCCCTTCTCCGGGTTCGTGATCGCGTAGCCCGCGAACGCCAGCGGCGCGATCACGTCGACGGTCGGCGACATCGAGAACGGATTCCAGTCCTTCTCGACGGTCAACGCGATGCGCTCGCCCGCGAGCACGATCTCCATCACGTTTCCGGCGCCGAGCTTCGGCATCGCGATCTCGAACGGTTGAAACCAGCCGGCCGTGCCCTTCGGCTCGAGACCCAGACGCTCGAACTCATCGGCGACGTACTGCGACGCGAGGATCCCGCCCGACTCCGTCGAAAAGCGCCCCGCCATGACGTCGGACGCGAGAAAGCGAATCCGGGCCTCGAGGTCCGCCCTCGAAACGGCGGCTTCGGTCTTCGTGGGCGACGAGGACGACCGGGCGATCGTCGGAACGGGGGGGGCGGCGGGGGGGGAGCTGACCTCGTCG
>JANNRO010000432.1:0-2162 GCA_031401505.1 Planctomycetia bacterium | reverse complement strand
GCATCAGGCACGAGAGAATCGGCTCGCCGTCGACGATCACCGTGCACGTCCCGCACTCGCCGAGTTCGCAGCCGTGCTTCGTCCCGGTCAATGCCATGTCCTCGCGCAGCACCTCGAGGAGCGTCTTGTGCGGCGCGAACGCCACTTCCTGTGTTTCGCCATTGACCCGAAGGGCCATGTGGACCTTCTTCAACCGCCCGTCCCGGCGCCCGCTCTTCGTCGGGTTCGGCGTTCTTCGATCGCTCATCGGGATCCTCCTCCCTCGATCAGGCCGCCAACGATCAGGTCCGCGAACGTCTCCGCGATCACGGCCGGCCGGCGGGGCCCGTCGGGCCTCCACCAGACGACGGTCGAATTGAGCGTGCCGAGCATCGCCAAGGTCGCCAACTTCGCGTCGAGCACGCGAAACTCGCCGGCCCGCACGCCCTCCTCGACGACGCCGCGCACGATCCGCTCGTATGCATCGCGACCTCGCGCGATCTCGGCGCGACGCTTGCCCGGGAGCGCGCGGAACTCCAGGTGCGCCGCGCTGCCACCGGTCTCCTCGAGCACGCACAGCACGTGCGCCTTGGCGATCGCGCGGACTTTCCCCGTCGCCGACGTGCTCGTCTTGACGATCCGCCGGGCGCCCGAGAGCAGCGTCGCGAGCGCGGTCTTCTGACAGGCGTAGAGGAGGTCGTCCTTGCCTTCGAAGTAGTAGTAGAGATTCGACGGCAGCATGCCCAGCGTCTTCGCGATGTCGCGCATGGCGGCGCCGTGGAAGCCCTTCTCGCGGAACGCGTCGGCGGCGCGGCGCAGAATTTCCGCCCGGCGCGCCTCCTTGGGCTTGGGTCCGGCACGGCTTCGGAGATTTTGAACCACGGTTCAAATCTAGCCGTGACACCCCCCGCCGTCGAGGGGAGACGCCGGCGAGCCTCGGACGCGGGTCCCACAGGCCGTTCAGCGGGGCTCCGCGCCCGTGGGCCGGGGTTCGAGGACCACGTCGACCTCGACTCCGCGATCCCCGACGGGCACCTCCAACCACGCCGTAAGGTGATCGACGTAGCCCTGACAGGAGACGGCGACGCGCGCGCGACCCGGATCGGCGAACACGTCGAACCGGCCGTCGGACGTGGAGACCACCACGTTTCGCGCATGTACGCGTGCGCCGACGATCGGACGCCCGACCGCGTCGAGCACGCGACCGCGAATGCGGCCCGACGCCGACATCTCGATGGTGACGCCGCTGAGGTTCCAATCTTCGACACCGAACGGCTCCGAGTGGATCGACGAGTCTCCGTCCGGCGCCGTCACCTGGAGAGTCACGCTGGGTCGGCGGTCGAAGAGTCCGACAATGCGAAACGTGCCCGACGGCTCCGCTATCGCGACCGAGATGTCGCTCTCCCGGGTCCCGAGCGTCGCACGTGCCGCGACCCGGGCACCGGCGACCCCGGCCGCTCCACGAGTGACGCGCCCCGCAATGCTCCAGGGCCGTGGCATTTCGACATCGCTCTCGGCACGACCCGCTCGCACCGCGAACTTCGCCCACCGCCGAATTTTTCCCATGCCGATGGCAGATGCGTCGATGTCGATCTCCTCGATACCGCTCCATCCGGGCGCGACTCGATAGATCCCATCGACCCCAGTGAGTTCGGACGCGATTGCGGCGTTCCGGAATTCGTTCGGCCGCAACACGACGCGGACGCCGGCCATCGGACGCCCTTCGAGGAGCACGCGTCCCTCCATCGTGCCCGGTTCCCCGGGTGCATCGAGGAGGAGAGTCACGTCGCGAACGTCGCCTTCGCCGATGCGGATGTCCCTTTGCTCGCTCGCAACGTTCGGCCCGCGCGCCCGGATGAACGTGATCCCCGTTCCCGGGACGTGCATCGTAAACGTGCCGTCGGCTGCCGACCGCGTCGAGACGTACGGACCGGCTCGGGCGGATGGTTCGCTCGGGTCGGACCAAACGGCGTCAATGAACGCGCCGGACATCGGTGCTTGCGTTCCTCGGGCCAGCACGCGCCCACGGACGAGCGTCGTCGGTCGAAGTCGAAGAGTCGGGTTCGATTCGAATGCGAAGAGCAAGCGCGTGACAGGACGGCCGGGCGCCGACACACGCAGCACGTAAGGACGGGAACCTCCGTCGAATTCGACGCTCATTCGCCCCGCCGCGTCCGTCCGTC
>JANNRO010000431.1:0-9612 GCA_031401505.1 Planctomycetia bacterium | reverse complement strand
TCGCTCGAGGGTTCGCTCGGACCGACCCTCGAAGTCGAGGTCGCGGCCGGCACCGTTCCGGTCGCGTCGGCCGCCATTCTCGGAGAAATCGTCGCCGTACAGCGAGACCTGCCTGCGGGGTCGCAACCCTTCGTCCGAATCGACGACGAGTGGCTTCACTGGGCGCGGACGCGGAGCACGAAGGACCTTCGCCGTCTCTATCTGCAGCGGCGCGACGAAGTGAGCGCCGCCGAGGTGGTGACGCCCGTGACGGTGTACGTCCCCGAGCGCGTGCGCGAAGACTTCGCACGGGCGCGCGTCCTGGTGTCTCGCAGCGCGCAGAGGCTGCACACACTGGGAGAAACGCTCGCCATCGTCGTCGCTCAATGGCTCGCCGATCACGATCCCATGCAGCAGAGCCCGGGAACGCGCCGACTTCCCGACACCTCCACGATTCCGGGGCGCCGCTACGTTCCGGCCGAAGTCGATCGACACGTGCGGGCCCGCAGCAACGACCGGTGCATCGTGCCGTACTGCAATGCCGACATGTGGGTGCATCGGTCGCATCGGGTAGCGCATCGTGACGGCGGCAGTCGCGAGGCCCATCAACTCGACCTGCTTTGCGGACGTCATCACGCCCTCTACGAGGCGGGACGCATCAAAATCACGGGCCCCGCCGACGCCCCGATCGTGACCGACGCCTGGGGGCGTCCGATGGACAGGCGTTCGACGTGGCCGGTCATGTGTGGCGATCCGCCAAGGCCCGAGGGACCCACCGCCAACCATCCAAAGTCGTCTTCCGCTGAACCGCCCGCCGATCCCGGTCGGGCACCCAATCCCCCCGGGGATCGGCCGCACGACGGACCGGCTGAGTCGGCGCCACGACCACCCCCAGGCGACCGCTAGTCGTTGAGATCCCGACTCCCACCGGTAGCCCGGGCGTTGGGAAAGTCGATCGGTCAAACGACCGCCGAGTGACCGCCGAGTGACCGCCGAGCGACCGCCGAGCGACCGCCGAGCGGGATCGAAGGCTTGGCTCGACTCCGTCGATCCAGTGACTCGATCGACTACTTGCCGCCGGCCGCCTGCGCGAAGCGAGTCACACGAGCGGCGCCGCCGACGCCGCCATCGAACACGGCGCCGTACTGGGCGACGAGGGGCGCGAGGGCTGCGACTCGTTCGGCGCTCTCGGGGTGGGCTGACCACTTCGTCGCCGTTCGACCCGGCATCATCGTCAGGTAGTTCGAGATCGACGACGCGTCATAGCCGGCGTCGTAGAGAATGTACGTTCCCTCGGCGTCCGCCTTGAACTCGAGGTCCCGGCCGTATCCGGTGTTGCGAAGCCCGCTCGTGAAATTCGTGACGGTTTCCGAGAACACGCGCGACATCTGCCCCTGGTAGTCACCACGACTCGTCGCGGCGCCGGCAATGCGCCCGAGTGCGCCCATCGCCGCGCCCCACGTCGGGGTCTGGCGGATGATCGCCTCGCCGTGCTTCAGCGATACGTGCGCGATCTCGTGGGCGAGAATCCCGGCGACCTCGTCCTCGCTGCGGGCGAGATCGAGCGCACCACGCGTGATCATGACGAATCCGCCCGGACCCGAGAGTCCGTTCGGTTCCGAACTGTTCAGCACGGCAAAGTGGTATCCGCCGTACGTCGCGCGGATACGGGGTGAGAGTTCGACGAGCGCCGCCCCGATGCGGCGTACGTACGCCTGCCGTGCCGGATCGGGATCGAGACCGTAGGTCGCGATCGCCTGTGCCGCGACGCCGCGGCCGAGGTAATACTCCTGCTCCGGCGAGAACCGCGTGCTCATCTGCTGGAAGAAATCGGGGATGCTCGAAACGGCGGCAGCGACGACGTCGTTGGCGCCTCCACGGCCGCCGACCGAGTTGCGAGCCACGTTGCCGAGGATGTCGCCCGAACGGCAGGCGCCGACCGCGAGCGCCGCCGAGAGGGCGGAGAGCGCGAAGAGCGTGCGAAGGGTGGAGGAACGGCGCATGGTTACTTGTCCCTTCCGAGGCGGCCTTCGGCGATGAACGTCAGGACACCGGCATCGCCGGGCTTCAGCGTCGCCTTCTCGATGGCGTCGACCTGCGCGTAGGCGGCCTGGACGTCGGCGGACGACGCCTGAAAGTCGGACTGGGTGCTCGCGTCGAACTGGCGCCCGGCGGCGGTCACGTCGGCCTGGGACGACGGCCCTGCCGCGCCTCCGCCCGTCAGGACCGACGGCGCAACGATTTCGGACGCCTTCACCCATCCCTCCTGGGCGTCGTCGGTCCGAACACGGGCGTAGGCGCCGGTGACTTCGAGCACGGTGACACGGGTCCCGTACGGGAGGCGCGAGACGACCTCCGCGAGAGGACGCGCGACCTTGCGTAGTACGGCACCGTCCCTCGGTTGCGCCGAACGGACATCGCCGACGTTCACCTCGGCGAGCGCGAGCCCTGACACGACGAGGACGAAGGCCCCGCCGATCCATCGCATCCGCATGATGAGAGACCTCCGGCGGCCCGCATCCCAGTCACGGCCGACGCGCCCTAGCGTAACTCCCCGCCGCCGCAGGACAAGCGTGCGCAATTGTCCCTGCTCATCGAGCCGCAATCGAGGCGCGGAGCGTCATTTCTCGTCCAGGACGAAGACGCCGTCCCACGGACGCGGGCGCAGCCCGGCCGCAAGTTCGTCCGTGAGGCGCGAGAGCCAGATGGAAGGACCGTCCCCGTCCCGATGGGTGTGGGCCTCGACGAGGAACTCGCGTGCCTTGTCCAGTTCGTCGGCACACACTGCTTCGTGGGCGTGCGTGTATGCCGCCGCGAGCGCGATGAGACTCCCGTCGGTCTCACCCGAGATCCCGAGCAGTTCGTAGACCGCCATCGGTTCCTTCTTCCCGACGACGACGAGCTTCGCGATCGGCCGCGAGACGATCGAATCCTTCGCCTGTTCGTACGTCAACGGGCCGATCAGGATCCCGCTCCCGAACGCCTTGTTGGCGCTCTCGAGTCGGCTCGCGAGGTTGACCGTGTCGCCCATCGCGGTGTAGTTGAAACGCTTGGCGCTCCCCATGTTGCCGACCGTCGCGCGTCCGGAATTGATCCCGATACGGTTCTTGAGCGCCGACACGCCGAGCTTCGCCGCGATCGGCTCGGTTTCGACGAGCGCGGCCTTGCACTTCACCGCGGCTCGACATGCCTGGAGCGCGTGATCGGGCACGGGCACCGGGTCGCCGAAGAACGCCATGACGGCATCGCCGATGAACTTGTCGATGACGCCTTCACGTTCGAGGATCTTTTCGGACTGCCGGGTCAGGTAGTCGTTCAGGAGAAAGACGAGGTTGTCCGGAGTCAGTTTCTCGGAGATCGTCGTGAAACTCTTGATGTCGCTGAAGAACACGGTGATCTCGCGGGTCTGCCCGCCCAGTTGGAGCATCTCCGGGTTCGCCTTCAACGCCCCGATGACCGCCGGGGAGAGGTACTGCCCGAACGTGCCCTCGAGCCACTTGTTGCGCCGACCTTCGGTCAAGAGGCGGAACGCGACGACGCTGGCGTATGTCGCCCCGAGCGCGATCATCGGGGTCACCACGTCGATCGACGTGCCGCCCTTGAAGATGCGATACGCCACGAACACGAAGCCCGCCGACGCGACGAACCACGCACCCGCCTGACCACCGCGAGGCAGCGAGAGCCCTCCCACCGCGCCGAGCAGGGCCGCGAGGGCGTAGAGAATGATCAGATTGGTGCGGCGATCGGCGTACACCCGTCCGTCGCCATGGAGGAGATTGTCGAGGACCGTTGCCTGGTACTCGGGCCCCGCGAAACGATCGGAGACCGGCGCCGAGACGATGTCCTTCACGCCGGGTCCATTGACACCCCAAACGATGAACTTGCCTCGGACGGCCTCGATCGTCGCGCTACCGACGGTCGGGAGCGGTCCGGTCCGCTTCGCATCCCGCATCTCCTTGAGATCGGCACCGGCGAAGACCATGTCGGCGGGGCGCACCTGCGCGTAGTTGGCCCCGCGTCCACGAAAATTCGCGAGAAAGGCCCCGCTCTCGTCGAGAGACTGCTCCTCGTCGCCGACGCGAATGCCGTTTCCGCGAATCTCCATACCGATCTTGGACTCGATCAACGTCGCGAGCGGCAGCGATGGCACGGTGCGATCGCCGACGCGCGCAAGGGGAGTGACTCGGCGCAGCACGCCGTCGTCGTCGGTCGCAGCGTTCACGAAACCGACCTGTGACGCGCCGGACAGCAGCCGGACGACCGGCAGAAGGACGCGCGCTCGTCGGTACGCGACCGCGACGTCCATCGGAGGCAAGCGACTCGCCATCTCGCCGTAGACCGGCATCCGAACGGCTTCCGCCCTTTTATCCATTCTCTCGTCGCCATGGGCCAATTGCATGCCCAATACCACGACCGCATTCCGCTCCCGGAGACGCTCGTACGCCTTCACGAGGTAGGGCACCTCGAGAAGCATCGCGTCCATCATCTTGAGATCTCGCCCATTCGTGTTGTCGACCTCTTCGGGCCCCGTTCCTCGATCAAATTGAAGCACGTCGACCATCACCGCCGCGACGCCGGCTTCCGCCATCCAGTCGAAAGCCAGTGCTGTCGTCGGTAGATCCCAAGGCCAGATCACCTCCCGAGCCTTCAAGGCGTTGATGTCCGCCTCTTCGACGACCGCCATCACGATGCGCGGATCGGGCGGACGCGTCCCGATGTACGCGTTCGTCCTCGCGTCCACGACCTGCCGCTCCATCCCCTCGATCGCGTGCGTGGCCCGCAGGAACGAGCAGATCCCGGCCACGAGGAGCCCGATCAGCACGCCGACGATCACCCTCGCGCGGACGGTCGAAACGGAAAGGCGCGGGATCTTTCGCATCGCACGCGGATGGTACGCTCCCGACGACCATGACCGAATCGGAACTCGCGCCCGCCCCTGCCCCGCGCCCGCGTCGTGCGCACCTCGACCGGGAGCCCAAGAAGGTTCCGGGGCGGCGCAAGCAATTGATCCTCGGCGCCCTCGGCGTCGTCGTCCTGGTCGGCGGCTTCGTCACGTGGTACCGCCTCGCGCTCTCCGATCAGTCGCGCCACCACGAATTCACGATCGATTGGCCGGTGGCGGCGCCGCGCGGAGACCCGATCGAGATCGGCCACGAATTGAAGGCCGGCGACATTTTCCTCACGAAGTACGAGAGCCACTTCCTGATCGTCCTGTCCGTCGAGAACAACATCAGCCTCAAGATCGGGATGAATCTCGACGTTTCCATGACCCTCGGACACGGGATCAAGGCCTCGCCGCCCGACGCGCCGCCGGGGCTCGTGTCCACGTATCGCACGGCCGTCTTCGACGCGCGGAGCACGCCACCGGAGTGGACCGCGCCGGTGTGGATCGCACTCAACAATCCGGCGGTCCCCTGCGTCTTCACCCAGCCCCTCGACCTGTCGGGCAAACCGACCGGGCCGCTGACGGGCGGCCCGTCGGCGGCGACGCAACGCAAGGTGCTCGACAGCGTTCTCTGCGGACTGGGCGACGTCTCGACGAACTATCTGCCGCCGCGCGCCGTGCGCATCGGCGAGGTGTGGAACCTCGACGAAGCCGTCGACCTTCCCGGCATCCTGACGGTCGTCAAGTACGTCGCGCGCACCGACGAATATCCGAGCGGGTATCCGAACGTCGAGTTCACCGGCAAAGTGCTCGCCGAGTCGCTCGAACCCCGCGACGGGGAGCCGTGCCTTCGACTCCGCCTCGCCATCTACGTCACGCAGGAAGGCAATGCCGTCGCCCCCGCACTTCCAGGCCGCGTCTCGACCGCCGCACGCATCGAGGGGCACATCTGGGTCTCGCAGAGCAAGGGCATTCTCTGGGAACAGGATCTGACGTCCGAGATCATGACGTCCTATCTCTGTTCGCGTCCGACCGAGCGCCACGCGACGGCGCGATTGACGGCCAAGACCGCCCGCGGCGAGCACATGCCCGGCGAGTGACCGGTTCCGTGAGCCCCGCCGGCGGCCCCGCCGTGAACCTCGCCGTGAACCCGAACGCTACGGGATCGGGAGCGTGACGACTCCACCGAGCCGGCTCGTGTACTTGACCGACGTCGCGGGCTTCGCCGGATCGACGTAGAGGTCGACCGTGCGCGACGCATTGCCGCGGACGCCGCCGACCCAGCGCGCGCGCCCGGCGTGGACCGGAATCGGGGCGGCGGTCGCTCCCGTCCGTGGTTCGGCCGCGGCGATCACGGGCACGTCGAGCGAAATCTCATCGGGGGGCAGCAAGTCGCGCGACGCCGCCCACGAGGTGATCGTCGGCAGCAGGGCGCGATTCTCGACGACGACGCGAATGCGCCGCCCGCCCTCTTCGCGCGTCGCCGACACGATCGCGACGTCGGGCACGGCGGAGGCGTGTTCGAGCGTGAACAGCGCGTTTCGCAGGCACAGGTCGGGCAGGAAGTCGACGGGCGTGCTGCGCAGCGTGTAGCGCTTCCAGCCTCCGAGTTCCACCACGCCGAAGTGCGGATGCTTCACCTCGTGCCAGCGCACGAAGCCCGCACCGTGGAGCGCCACGTCGTTCCACTGGAGGGGCTCGAGCCCCGCGTCGGCGACACCCGTGCCCCACCCGAAGAGCCCCCAGAGTTCGTTGGTGAACGACACGACGCCGAGCACGTGCGCCGTCCAATCGAGGAAGCCGCCGCGCACCGTATAGAGCCCGTCGTGGATCTGGAGATACCGGTACCCGGGCAGCAGTACGACGCCGCGGCGACCGAGTTCGTCGTAGACCTTGCGGTCGTCGGCGGCGATGCCGGCCTCGGCGTCGCTGTGCCCGCCAGGGGGGCGCAAGATCATCCCACCCGCGTTGTGATAGCTCTGAACGCCCGCGATGCGCGGGTGGGCGAGCATCCAGAGCGCCGTCGCGCGCGTTTCCGGCTCCGACAGCGGATACGGTCCGGCGCCGCCCTGCTCCGACTCCGGGCGCCAGTCCGACGGCCAGTTCCGGTTCGGATCCACGCCGCCGCGCGGGTCTTCGTTGACCTGACCGTCGCCGTCATCGTCGACGCCCTCGGGTCCGATCAGCACGTGCGTGCCCCGCTCGCCGGACTTCACGTGTCGCATCAGGCGATCGTCCCGCGCATCGACCACGTAATTGCCGTTCGGATCCCGGCGCCGCATCGTCAGGATTTCGCCGTCGCCGTCGATGTCGTCCGGACCGTCTTCGTCGGCCAGCCCGTCGCGATCGTCGTCCACCGGGCGTGGGACGCGTCGGGGCGAATGTTCGTCGTTGGCCTCGCGCAGGAAGCGCTCCCGCGAATCGGGATTGACGCAGGGCGCCAAATGGAACACGACGCGCGCGAGCAGGGCCCGCACCCAGGGGTCGGTCTGGCGTCGCTCGAGCAGGTATTGCGCGGTGAAGAGGCAGACCTCGCCGCCCTGGATCTCGTTGCCGTGCGTGTTCGCGTCGACGTACATCGCGGGGCGATCGGCGGGATCGCGTCCGGCAGGATCGAACACGGTCAGCATCAGGAGCGGACGGCCCTCCCGACTCCTGCCCATCTCCTCGATCCGCGTGAACGTCGGGAACGCCGCATGGAGTTTCTCGAGCGCGGCCCGCAGCCCCGCGTTGTCGTAGTAGTGGTCGAACGACAGTCCTCCACGAACGGCCGGGACGGCCATGGCGGACGCGGGTCCCGCGGCCGGAGCGCCGGGGGCGGGCGCGCCGGGAACCGGAGCCACGGGGGCGGGCGGTCCGTCCGCACCGGCCGGGGCTTCCATCGTGAGGCAACCGAGCAACGCGACGACGGTCCATGCGGCCCGACCGCCGCGCGGCACGGCGATTCGAGTTCGACGGATGACGTTCATGGCAGCGCCACCTCCTCGACGACGCTCCCCGCGACGCGGTGCCGAGCCCGCACGCGCACGAACGGCGCCGGAGCGCCTGCAACGGGCACCGACGGCCGGCGCACGACCCACTCGACCGTCGGCGAAATCTCTCCCGCCTCGAGATGTCCGACGGCCGCGCTCGCGGGTCCCGCCGTGCGTTCGACGCCGCCACCCGCCTCGAGGTCGAGGCGGATCTCCATCGCGCGTACCGCCGTGCGCGCGCGCTGCGTCTCGGTCGGACCGCCGCCGACGTTGGCGACCCGCGCCCGTACACGCACGACGCCCGCGCCCAGTGCCTCGGTCTCGACCAGCACGTCGAGTTCCGGTGCGAACCCGGCATGGGCCAGCGGAACGCCCGAGACCGCGCGAACGGCCGCTTCCAATCGATCGGCAGGCGGCTCGTACTTCGTGAAGCGCTTCCAGCCACCCACGTCGACGGCACCGAGTTGCGGGTGTTTGACCTCGTGCCACGCAACGAAGCCCTTGCCCCCGAGCACACGATCGTTCCAGAGCAGCCAATCCAATTCGTCGGGATCGGCCCGCTCGCGGCCGTTGGAGTCCTCTTTCGCGATGCGCCACACGGGGATGCGCAACGCCGGCACGCCCAGGTGCTTTGCCGCCCAATCGAGTTCGCTTCCGGGATTGGCACCGACCCCCGGACGCTCGGAGGCCTTCCTCAACTCGAGGCCGCTGGCCGACTTCCAGGCTCCGGCCAGTCGACCATAGAGAGCGTCGTCCTGATCGGCCGCGTTTCCTCGTTCGCTGGCCCGCTCGAGGCGCGGCCCCTCGGAGACGAACGCGTACCAGCCGACGAGATTCGCCGACTCGAACGAGAGTTCCATCAGGGCGCGCACCTCGGGCGCGAAGCCCGGGAACGGCCCGTCACCGGACCACGCGCCCATCTCCTCCCACACGCCCATGAACTGTCGCGTGAGATCAAGCCCGGCCGGGTCTTCGTCGACGTCGCCGTCCCCGTCGTCGTCCTTGCCCTCGGCACGCGGCCGCTCGTACGACGTCGCTCGCCGCGCATCGACGCCCGCCTCGTCGAGCATGCGCGGATCGGACAACAACTTCCCGTCGGCCTTGGCCGCCGCATCCGGCACGACGAACGTGCCCTCGGGTCGCCTTCGTCGCATCGTCACGATCTCGCCGTCGCCGTCGAGGTCGTCGGGACCGTCCTCGCCGAGTGCCCCGTCTCGATCCCGGTCGACACTCCCTCCGCCCCGGGCGGTCGTCCCCGCGAGGAAGCCGGCCAACGCGTCGGGATTGGGCGCGGGGATCACGAGGAAGCCGACTTTCTCGAGTGCGTCGGGCCCCGGGGCGCCTTCCGCCGACGCGCGCGCGACACGCTCGGCGAAATCGAGCGCGGCGACGGTGCCGGCGCTGTCACGGTCTCCGAATCCTCCATGCACCAATACCTGCGGGCGATCGGCCCGACCGACTCGGAGCACGAGGAGCGGTCGCCCCGAAGCGCTCGTCCCGTAGGTTCCCAACTGCGCCCGAGGACCAACCAGCGACTCAAGCCGTGATTTCACCTCCTCGGGCCCGGCGTAGACGACCTTCGGCATCGGCAGCGGCCCGACCGGCGGAGGAGGTACGGGCGGACTCACGACCGGCGGGGACACCACCGGCGCAGGCACGGGAGCCGGCTCCGATGGCGGGACCGGAGGGGTCGTCGGATTGGGAGGGGGCACGGGGGAGGGAGAGACCGGGGAGGGAGGCACCGGGACGGGCGCGACCGGAGGAACCGGGGCCGGC
>JANNRO010000430.1:0-11691 GCA_031401505.1 Planctomycetia bacterium | reverse complement strand
CGACCCCGTCACCGTCGAAGGTCGTGACGCCCTTGGTGTTGCGAGGGCACTGAATCCAGAGATGCGCGGGGAGAGCGACGACGAGGCTCGTGCCGTTGTTCAGCGGGACGGAAACCGTCGTCGCAAGGTCGGTCAGCCACGACTCGCGCAGGTTCGCCTTCGGCGCGGGCTCGTCGCCGGCCGCGACGTCGGCGCGCGGGCACGTCGCGGCGAGCGCGAAGGCGAAGGCGACCAGCGCGGAGAGAGCTTTCATGCTGCCTCGATTTCGATCGGCGGACGGGACTTGCGTCCGAGGCTAGCCGCCTGTCCCCGAGTCACCAACCCCGGGCCGCGACCGCCGTGCGCGAGCGCCCGCGCCGTCGGGCGGGATCAGCGCTGCTCGAGGTACTTGCCGTCGTTGTCGGCCGCGAGGCGGCGCATGAAGCGCTCGGCCGCGGTGCCGTCTTCGAGCGCCGCGAACTCGGCGGGCGGCTCGCCCTTCAACATCGCGATCGCGTGGATGTGGACCCGCCGCCAACGGTTGAGCTCCCGGACCTGCGTGAGGATCTCGTCGGGATCGACGATTCCGCCCGCGCTCGGGTATCCGTCCGAGAGGAAGTAGATCGTGTCGACCTCCTCGTCGGCGAACGCCGCGCGCAGCGCCTCGAACGAGTTGGTGCCGCCCACCGGCTCGAGCCGCTCGACGTAGCGCACGGCCTTCCGCACCGTCTCGGGCGAGGCCGGCAGCAGTTTGTCGGACCAGGTCCACGCGGCGTCGCTGAACGAAATGACCGAGAAGCGGGTCCTGGCGGGCAGATGCTCGATCGTCTGGATCAATTCACGCCGCGCGATGTCGAGGCGGCCGTTCCAACTCATGCTGCGCGAGATGTCGAGCACGAAGACGACGCGATCGGAGCGGACGCCGAAGCCGTAGTAGCGCGCGCCCGAGAACGTCGTGGGTCCGTCGCGCTTCACCTCGGCCTTGGGGCGGTCCTTGTTGGCCGCCCACCAGCTCTTCCACAGGTCGGGGTCGGCGCCGACGTCGACGCCCGTGATGCGGGCCATCGCACGCTCGAAGGCTTCTTCGACGCGGTCGTTCCTGCCGTGCCATGCGAGCCAGCGATCGAGGATTGCGGGTACCGAAACGGCCACGCCCACCGGAGCCAACATGGCGAGCGCGGCCGCGGCCGACTCGACGACACGGGGCGCCACGTCTTCGAGCGCACGCACGAGGCCCGGGAGCGCCTTCGCCGAGCCCAGGAGGCCCAGCGAACGCGCGGCGACCTCTCTGAGGCGCGGGTCGGCGCCCGAGAGGAACACCCCCATCGCGGGCACCGCGCCGTCGTCTCGCAACTCGCCGAGCGCGAAAAGCGACTCCGCACGCAAGAGGATGTCGTCTTCGCGGAGCGTCGCGAGCAGGGGAAGCACGGCCTCGCGGTCGCCGATGGCGCCCAACGCTCTCGCGGCCGCCGCCCGCACCGTCACCGTTCCCTTCTTCAGTACGACCTCGCGCAGATGGGTGCGCGAGGTCGTGGCGACCGCCGAACCGAGAATCCGGGACAGCGCGCCCGAGAGCCCGGGCCCGCGCCAGCCCTCCACCGTCGCGACGGCGAAATCGAACTCCGCCGAGCCGCCCCGTCGCACGAGGGCCGAGAGCAGGAGCGCCATGCGCCGTCCGTCGCCTCCGCCGGGACCGTCCCGTTCGAAGAGCGCGAGGGAGTGGATCGCACGCCGCGCGTCGGGCGTGTCGAGATCGGCCGCGGCGTCGAGCGCCTCGCGCTGGCTCGTGTACGACCCGTCGTCGTGCCGGCCGAGCGTCGACTTGTAGCGTTCGACGAGGTCGCCCAGTCGCCCGTCGCCCGCCCGTGCGGCGGGCGAACTGCACACGATGCCCGTGAACATGGCCGCGAACGCGGCGAGCAGGCATCGGCGAAGGGTCGAGCGGGAGGGCATCGGTACCCGGTACAAACGTGCGCGAGGGACGGTCGCTACGTCACTTCTGCTTCGTCGGGACGTAGGGATGGGGGCGCTTCTTCAGGATTTCGATCGCGAGGATCGGATCGCAGGCCTCCAGGCGGTCCACGACCTCCATCCCCGCGATCACGGTCGCGAAGATGGGCATGCCCGTCTTGTGGTAGTCGGGCTTGGGGCCCGTCATCACGAAGAACTGGCTGCGCACCTTCGTTTCGCCGTTCAACGCGAAGCCGACCGCGCCGCGGAAGCAACGATGACGTGCGTTGATCTCCGGCGTCACCCACCACGAGCAGCCGCCCGCCCCGGCCGCGGCGCAGCCCTTCTCTTTGCTCGCCGGGTCGCCCCCTTGGACGATCGATCCCGCGTTGGCCCGGTGGAACAGCGTCCCGGCGTAGAACGGCGCGCCCTTGTCGTCTTTCGCCTCCTCGACGAGATGGACGAACTGCTTGACGGCTTCGGGCACGTCGTCTTCGAGCAATCGCAGGTAGACGTCGCCCTTGGGCGTCGAGATGCGGGCCAACGGCAGATCGACCTTCGCCGCGTCGTCGGCCCGGGCCTTCTTTTCCGCCGCGAACTGCTCGCCGACCTTGCGCATGGCCGTCGCGGTACCGCGCCACCCGCTCGCCAGGCGAGGCAGCGCACGGTCCGCCACGGCCTCGTACGCCTTGGCGGCTTCCTCGAAGCGCTCGCATCCGAGGAGCGCCCGTCCGAGCAGATCGAAGTCGTCGGCGTCGCCGAGCCCGTCGCGTGCCAGCGTCAGGCCCTCGAGCAGCGCCGCCGCCTCGGGCGCGCGGTTCAATTCCAGGAGCGCCCGGGCCATGGCGCGAACCTCGGCGTGCGTCAACGGCTCCCGGCGGGCGATAGCGCGAAGGTTCTCGAGAATGACCAACTCGATCGTTCCGTCCATCTTCGGCCGCTCGCTCGATCCGATGTTCCCGGTGCCGTCGTCGAGCGTCAGCGCAAACGTCATTGCCGCGACGCCTTGCTTGGTG
This sequence comes from Planctomycetia bacterium, assembly GCA_031401505.1. Lineage (GTDB taxonomy): Bacteria > Planctomycetota > PLA2 > PLA2 > JAEUHO01 > JANNRO01. The sequence goes on along the minus strand of JANNRO010000430.1, from coordinate 8,746 downwards.
AGATCGGCGTCGGCGTCGACGAGTGCGGCCCAGTCGGTCGGTGAATACGCTCCCGGCCCGTCGGCGTGGGGCCAATCGGTCGTGACCGCCCACCGCGCGGTCGATGCGAGATCGGGTCCGATCGCCTTCTGATCTGCGCCCGCCAGATCGAGAGGGAACGGAAACGTCCGGTAGTTCGGCTGGCCGCCGGGCGAGGTGACGATCGCCATCCAGCGCAGCGGCGGCGGCTTCGACTTGGCAAGTCCGAGGAGCGAGAGCGAGATCGCGATCTCGGCCGACGCGTGACGTGCGACGTCGGCGAAGCGGACGACGACCTGACCGTCGATCGGCGTCCAAGCGGTCCCGGCGTCGTCGCGCACCTGCACGAGCGCGTGCGGTCGGTTGTGTTCGCGCGGTTCGATGTCGATCCAGATCGTCCCCTTCGAAAGGATCGATCCGTCGTCCGTGCCTGCGCGGGCGTAGATCGTCAGATGCCCGTTCGTCGGCCAGGGCGCGTTCGTGCCGAGCGCGATCGTCCACGTCCCGCGATGCTGGATCATGCGCAGTTCAGGCCCGCCCGCCGACGTCGGGCAGCGCGCGGCCTCCGACCACTCGCCGGGCAGCACGATGCCATCGAGTGCGACGGGTGCGCCAGCCGGAATCACGACGGGGGTGGGTCCCCGGTCGGGCCCGGCCCGGGCGGCTTCGACGGTGACGAGACCCGTGAACAGGCACGCGAGAGCGATTCGACGACGCATTCTCGGAATCGTACCGCGATTCGGCAAGCCCCCCGTCCCCCCGTGCCCCCCTTGCTCCGACAGCCTAGAATCCCGCGCCCGCGCTTCCCTCGGACGCCTCCCGATGGCCCTCGACGCCGCTGAACTCCGCGCTCTGCGAAGCGACTTCCCGCCTCTGGCGCGACGTCGTCGGGGCAAGCCGCCGATCTATCTCAACAATACGTGCATGACGCTGCGTCCGAAGAGCGTGATCGACGCGATCACGCGCTACTACGCCGAGTTCCCGACCTGCGGTGGCGGTCGCAGCGAGGGGGCGAGGAAACTCAACAACTGGTTCCTGGAAGACCTCCACGCGGCCGAATCGGGGGCGCGCGAGGCGCTCCGGCGCCTGGTCGGCGCCGAGCACGCCGAGGAGATGGTCTGGACGCGCAACACGACCGAGGCGATCAACATCGTCGCCCGTGGGTTGAAGATCGCGCCCGGCGAGCGCGTGTTGACCTCCGAGCGCGAACACAACAGCAACCTCGTGCCGTGGCTCGAGGTCGAACGGCGCGTGCGCGCGGCGGCCAACGACCCGAAGCTCGACGTGCTCGACACGTTCGACGTCGGCCCCGACGGCGCGTTCGACGTCAAGAAGGCGCTCGCGGCCATCAAGCCCGGCGTCAAGATGGTCGCGCTCGGGCACTCGAGCAACCTCGACGGCACCACCATCCGCGACGTCGATCTGCGTGCGGTCGCCGATGCCGTCCACAAGGTCGGCGGGCTGTTGATGCTCGATGGCGCGCAGAGCGTGCCGCATCGCCGGGTGGACGTCCGTGCACTGGGCGTCGATTTTCTGGCGTTGTCGCTCCACAAGATGTGCGGGCCCTCCGGCATGGGCGCGCTCTACGGGCGGCGCGCGTTGCTCGACGTGCTCGATCCATTCGTGGTCGGCGGCGACACGATCCACGACACGTGGCACGACCGCGTCGAATACAAGAAGGCGCCGGGGCGGTTCGAGGCCGGGCTTCAGGACTACGCCGGGATGATCGGTTCGGCCGCGGCGATCGAGTACGTGGTCGATCGCGTGGGCTTCGAGTCGATCGAGAAGCACGAGTTGCGGCTCAATACGATGCTGACCGAGCGGTTGAAGCCGCTCGAGGGCGACCACTTCTGGCTGCTGGGTCCGCGCGACCCGGCGCTACGCGGCGGCGTCGTGACGATGTCGTCGCCGCTCGGTTCCATCCTGAACGCGATCGAGCGGCTGGGTGACGCCGAAGCCAACATCATGATGAGGAAGGGCATGTTCTGCGTGAACGCCTATCTCCATCGGCGCTTCGACGCGCTCGGCACGGCGAAGAACAACCTCCGCGCGTCGATGTACTTCTACAACACCGAGGAAGAGGTCGAGACGCTCGCGAACATCGTGGAGCGCGTCGTCAAGAACCCCCTCGACTTCATGGATGACGAGTAGCTCATGGCCGTCAGCGCGCCCGTCCGGGCCTATTACACGAAGCACATCTTCCTCCAGAGTTCGCGCACGAGCGTGCCGAAGAATTTTCGTCCGCTCGACGTGCCGGCGACGGGCAAGTCATCGGTCGAGGGCTGCGCCGGCGGGGGCAAGAACATCCTCGAGGTGTTCCTGCTCGCGAAGGACGACTGCATCAACGACCTGCGCGCGTCGTGCGGGCTCTGCAATCCGGCGATGTACGCCGCGGCCGACATCCTCTGCGAATGGTCGCGGGGCAAGACCTTTGCCGACGCGATGGCGCTCGACCCGCTCGACGTGTCCGATCTCGCGCCCCTCTACGCGCTGCTCGGAGGCCCCGGTCGTCCCGACGACGCCCGCGAGAAGTTCCAGTACGTGATCGTGGCGCTCCAGAACGCGATCCGCGCGCATCGCAACGAGCCCCTGCCCCCGACGCCGACGATCGAGCCGCCCACCGATCGCGACCTCGACGTCCTCGACTGACGCCGGTCGGCGGGCGTAGACTGTCCGGATGAGCAGGACGGTTGGTCGGACGCGGGCCCCGTCGCGCGTTCGTCGCCTCGCCGCGACGTTCGCCGGGTTCTCGGCCCTGCTCGTCGCCGGCTGTCACGGCCCGTTTTCGCGCATCGCACGACACTCGCACCTCGGCGCCGTCGTGCGCGTGAACGACGGACTCGGTGGAGCCGCCACCGCCTTCTTCGTGGCGCCCGATGTCGTCGCGACGGCGCACCACGTCGCGGCTGCCGCGATCTTCGGTTCTTCGCCCGACGACCCGGCCCCGCGACTCGAGATTGAAATGACCGACGGGGCTCGCGTCGCGGTCCGCGGTGTTCTCGGCGACGATCTCGATGCTGACATTGTTTGTCTGAAACTCGAGCGGGCGATTCCCGGGATCGTCCCGATTCCAGTCGCGGATGAGCCCCCGCTCCCGGGACGGCGGATCACGATCATCGGATTTCCGGATGGCGGGCCGTACGCGGCGTCCACGGGCGTCGTCAAGTCGTCCGAGCGCACCGGACACACATTGCTCGAGCACCGCGTGGAGACCTCGGCTCGCGGCGCGCCGGGTTCGAGCGGCTCGCCGATGCTCGACGAGGACGGCCGCGTCGTGGCCATCGCGAGCAATGGATCGCCCGGCACGGGCCACATCAGCGGGACACGCGCGGATCGCCTCCGCACGCTGGTCGCATCGACGGAGACCGAGTGGGCGGCATGGATCCGTGCCGTTCGGACGTCTCCTCGGGAGCGAGCGAGGCATCTCGCCGGCGAGGCCATTCGAGTTCGTGATGGGAACCCGGCGAAGGCCGAGGAGTTCGCGCGCGCGGCTCTGGCACGCTCACGAGCTTCCGACGTCGACGAGTGGAGTCTCTGGTCGGTGATCCTTGGCGGCCAATCCGATCGCGAGTCGGAGGAGCGAGTGCTGCGGGAGATCGACGCATGGGTCCAGCGGCGTCCCGGGTTCGTGGGCGCGCGACTCGCGAAAGTCGAGTGGCTCCTCTGGCAGGATCGGCTCCAGGACGTCGTCGACGCGGTCCGCCGGTACCGGAGCGGAGCCATCAACTGCCACGGACTCGGGGCATACGAGGCGTTCGCGGCACTTGAGTTGAAACTCCCCTCCGACCCCGAGATCGGGGAACAAGCCGTTCGCGAGGAGCCCGGATGGGCGCTCGCGCGGCATGCTTTGAGCAGTCAACGGTGGGCAGCACAGGAGCAACTGCCGTGGGCCTATGCGTCCATCCGGTACTACGAAATCCGACCTGACGAGCTCGCCACCGCGACGCACAGGGCGGGATTCGCGCTGGCCTGCGCAATCGCGGGGAACGATGTCGTCGCCGACGACATCGCGGAGGACATCCTCTCTCGAGGAACTCTTCCGCAGGTCATGATCCGGGCCCGCGTCACGAAGGCGATCGTGCTCGATCGGCGGGGCGACAGGGCGGCGGCGGACGCGATCGCTTCGGACCTGGAGAGTCGCGACGAGCAATGGGGGCCGTGGCTGCGCGCAGCACTCGACGAGCGGCGAGGTCGCGCGGCGCTTCCCGTGAAGTAGATCGACCGTACGATCGCGGGATGCCGCTGCGCATCCACAACACGCTGACCCGCCGCGTCGAGGAATTCGTCCCCCGCCGCCCCCCGGAGGTCACCGTCTACGCCTGCGGGCCCACGGTCTACAACTTCGCGCACATCGGGAACCTGTCGTCCTACCTCTTCTACGACGTGGTGCGGCGCTGGCTCGTCCACAAGGGCTACAAAGTCCGCTTCGTCTCGAACCTGACCGACGTCGACGACAAGACGATCCGCGACTCGCAGAAGGCCCAGGAGTCCCTGGCCGTCTTCACCGACCGCTACACGCGCGAGTACTTCGCCGATCTCGAGTTGATCGGGATCCAGAAGGCCGACGCCTACCCGAAGGCCACCGACTACGTCGTCGGCATGCGGGACATGATCCAGGCGCTGCTCGATCGCGGACACGCCTACGTCGCCGACGACGGCATCTACTTCCGCGTGGCGTCGTTCCCGACCTACGGCGAACTCGCGAACCTGACGAAAGACAACGTGAAGGCGGGGGCCTCGGGCCGCGTCAAGGCCGACGAGTACGAGAAGGAGTCGGTCGGCGACTTCGCGCTCTGGAAGGTCTACGACGCGGCCGACGGCCAAGTCTTCTGGGAGCCGTCGTTCACGGTCGACAAGAAGACGCGCGTCATGAAGGGTCGTCCCGGCTGGCACATCGAGTGCTCGGTGATGGCGTCGGCCCTGCTCGGCGACCAGATCGACCTCCACATGGGTGGCGAAGACCTGAAGTTCCCGCACCATCAGAACGAGATCGCCCAGAGCGAGGCGGCGACGGGCAAGCGCCCGTTCTCGCGCTATTGGATGCACCGCCGCCATCTGCTCGTCGACGGGATGAAGATGTCGAAGAGCAAGGGCAACTTCTTCACGCTCCGCGACGTGATCGCGCACGAGGGCGCGGGCGCCGCGCGCTCGTTCCGCTATCTCGTCGTCACGGCGCACTACGCGACGCCGATCGACTTCTCGTGGGAGAGCCTGCGCGCGGCGGGGGCCACGTTGCGCAATCTGGCCGACGCGCGTTCGCGCTTTTCGAAGATCGCGGCGGGTGCCGCGGCGTCGGTCGGTAGTCGGGCCAACGATGCCGTCAAGGCGTTCGAGGACGCGATGGACGACGATCTCGACGCCTCGGGTGCGATGGCGGCGGTGCAGTCGCTCGTCAGCGAATGGAACCGCCGCGAGAAGGAGGGGTCGTTGACTCCCGCCGACGCCGCGGGCGGCGTCGCGCTGCTCGACCTCGCCGATTCGATCCTGGGGCTCGGTCTCGTCGAGAAGCGCGAGTTGAATGCCGAGCAGAAGGCGCTCGTCGACGCGCGCGGCGCGGCGCGGGCGGCGAAGAACTTCTCGGAGGCCGACCGCCTGCGCAAGGAACTCGACAAGCTGGGCGTGCTCGTGAAAGACGGCAAGGGCGGCCAAGACGTGACACTCAAGTAGCGTGCGCGCGTCCGAGTTCGACTACGACCTGCCCGCCGATCGAATCGCGACGAGGCCTTGCGAACCTCGCGACGCGGCGAAGTTGCTGGTCGTCGATCGGGCGACGGGACTCGTGTCCGACCGTGCGTTCCGCGATCTGCCCGAACTGCTCGCCCCCGGCGATCTGCTGGTCGTCAACGACGCGAAGGTGATTCCCGCGCGGCTCTCGGGCAAGCGGGCCGATACCGGTGGCGTCGTCGAGGTGTTCCTGTTGCGCGCCGAGCGCGGGGCTCGCTGGCGGGTGTTGGTCAATCCCGGGCGACGGCTGCGTCCGGGCGTGCGGGTCGCGTTCGATGGCGGGGCGTCGTGTGTCGTCGCCGAGATCCTGGAGGGCGGCGAGCGCCTCGTCGACTTCGAGGGCGCGTCCGGGGCGACGATCGACGTGCTCGCGTTGGCTGATCGCATCGGGGCCGTTCCGTTGCCGCCCTACATGCGACGCGAGGCCGACGCCGCGGATCGCGTCGACTACCAGACCGTCTACGCGAAGGTGCCGGGCGCGGTCGCGGCGCCGACGGCGGGCCTCCATATGACGCCCGCGGTGCTCGATCGCCTCGGGGCACGCGGGATCGGCTTTGCGTCGGTGACGCTCGACGTCGGTCCCGGGACGTTCCGTCCGATGACGGCCGAGGAGATCGACGACCATCGGATGGACGTCGAGACGTACGAGATCCCCGTCGCAACCGCCGACGCGATCGCGCGGACGAAGGCCGCGGGTCGGCGTGTCGTGGCGCTCGGGACGACGGTCGTGCGCACGCTCGAGGCGGCCGGTCAGGCGACGGGGCATGCGTCCGAGGGTCGGGGATCGACGCAGATCTTCATCCGTCCCGGTCATCGCTTTCGGGTGGTCGACGCGCTCGTGACGAATTTCCATCTACCCGTCTCGACGTTGCTGGTGCTGGTCTCGGCGTTCGGCGGGATGGAACCGGTTCGCCGCGCCTACGCCCACGCGGTTGCCTCGGGCTACCGCTTCTATTCCTATGGCGACGCGATGCTCGTCCTCTGACTCGGCCGATGGCTTCCCAAGGTTTTCCAGGAAGTGTCAGACACTTTCTGGAAAACCTTCGAGGTCGACGCGGCTCAACTCGCCTGAAACACGCTTGCAAGGTGCCAGGCGAGCGCGTCGCGACTCGGTTGCTCGCGCTTCCCATCCGGTACGGCCGAGAGGTGCGCCCCTTCGTAGGCGTAGTAGCGCTTCCCGTTGCTCCATCGATGATGGATCTGCGGCGAGATGCGGACGCGGTAGTCGGGCGTCACGCCGACGAAGCCCAGATCGAACAGCGCGTGGAACTCCTTCGTGAGCAGGAGTCCGTTCTGCAGGTGGTTGCTCCTCGCGCCGCGGTAGGGCTGGATGTGGGCCGCGTCGAGCACCGGTTCCGTGTGCTCTCCCGAGATCGCGCACCGCCCCGCATACGCGCCGAGGAGACGGGCGCGGAACGTGCCCTGACCCTCGCGCGCGACCACCTCCGCCACACGCGTCGTGCGTTCATCGACGTCGCCGGTGAGCAAGCGGTACTCCCCCGCGAGTTCGAGCGACACGTCCCGACGCATCGTGTCGTCGGCGATCGTCGAGAGCAGCAGTTTGGCGCGTGTCGGGTCGCGCTCGGTCTTGCCTCGGACGATGTTCGCGGCCCAACCCATGTCGACGTCCCAGGGAATCCAGCGGTCCGCGGGCCAGAACCGCACGTCTCGCAGCACCGTGCAGCCGAGCGGAGCGGCGTTGACCGAAGCGTCGAGGAGGTCGAGTTTCCGGTATCGGCCGATCGTCGCGAGGAACTCGGCCGAATACGCCACGCCGTTCTTCCGGCCGAACAGGCGCCACGCCGTGAAGAGGTCGTACGCCGCGTGGTGCGCGAAGAACCCGTAGCCCGCGATCGCGCGGAAGGGACTCTTGAGGCGCAGGAAGACCGGCTCGCCGGGCGACATCGACTTCATGGGCTCGACGGTCATCGGAGACCAGAAATTCACCTCGTCGATCCGACCATCGCTCGAATCGCGCGCGAGGAAGTCGAACCACGCTTTGTCCGTATTGGCGATGAACGGTTCCATGCGCTCCCGCCGTAGCATAGCGACATGGACGACTCGATCGAAACGCTACGGGCCGAAGCGGTCCGGTTCCGCGACGCGCGGGACTGGGCGCAATTCCATCGCGCGAAGGACCTGGCGCTCGGCCTCGGCATCGAGGCGGGTGAGCTTCAGGAACTGTTCCTTTGGAAGACCGACGCCGAGATCGACGCCGCACTCGCGACGCCGAAGTTTCGCGAACGGGTGGGAGAAGAACTCGCCGACGTCCTGCTCTTCGCGCTGTATCTCTCGCACCGCACCGGGATCGAGCTCTCCTCGGCCGTCCGCGACAAGCTCGCGAAGAACGCCGCCAAATACCCCGTCGATCGCGCCCGCGGCACCGCCCGAAAGTACGACGAGCTCTGAACGCCCCCCCCGGTCTTCGTCTCCCGAGAGTGTCTGGCACTTTTGGGAGGCGAACTCAGAGGGGATGCACGCGGTCCCACACGAGGTCGAGGATCGCTCGCGCCGTGATCGTCTTGTCGCCGGTGGGGAGTGCGACGGGCTTCATGTCCGGGAGCAGCATCCAGGCTTTCCCGCCGCCACGTCCCACGTTCGCGGGGCCGTTCAACACCAGCGCGTCGAAGCGCTTGCGCACGAGTTTCTCGCGCGCATGCCCGAACGCGTGCGCTACTTCGAGCGCGAAGCCCAGGTGGAATCTCCCGCCCTTTCCCCGTCCGAGGATCGCCGCGACGTCCGGATTCTCGACCAACTCGATCGTTCTCGTCCGCCCCGAGCCGTCCTTCTTGATCTTTCCGCGAACGCGCATCGTCGGTCGCCAGTCCGCGGGCGCCGCCGCGAAGATCACGAGATCGGCTCCTCGCGCCGCCCTGCGCGTCGCGTGCAGAAGATCGCGCGTGCTCACGATGTCGATCGTCGTGACTCCCGCGAGCGGGGGCAACGAACTCGGTCCGAGGACGAGCGTCACCTGCGCACCCCGTCGTCGCGCCTCCCGGGCGAG
>JANNRO010000429.1:0-1823 GCA_031401505.1 Planctomycetia bacterium | reverse complement strand
GTGCTGCCCGACGACGTGCCGGGGGTCCGACTCGCGTTCGGTCGCGGGCTGGCGCTTCAGGCGTTGAACCGTCCGGAAGAGAGCGCGAAGGCGTTCCTCGTCGCCGCCGACGCGGCGGAGCGGCTCGGGTGGTTCGCTAGGGCTTCTCGGGCGCTGCAAAAGGGGAGGGACGCGCGCTCCGACTCGAGCTACGCCGGGGCGCTTGCGGCATGGGAGCGACTCCTCCAACTCGACAGGGCCCGCGGGGACCAGGCGGCGGCGGCCATTACGCTCGGCAAGATCGGCGGCGTCCACCGATCTCTCGGCAATTATGCGAAGTCGCTCGCGACGCTGGAACGCGTGGTAGCGGCGATGGGGGCACTGGGAGACCGGGCGGGGGCGGCCCGAGCGCTCGGCGACATGGGCTACGTCTATCAATTGCTCGGGGACTACGCGAAGGCGCTCGCGACGCATGAGCGCGAGCTGGCGGCGAAGGTGGCGCTGGCGGACGAGGCGGGTGCGGCCACGACGCTCGGCCGCATCGCTCGCGTCTACGCCGCACTCGGGGACTACGCGAAGGCGCTTGCGACGCACGATCGCGTGCTGGCGACGAGAGTCATGCTGAAGGACCGGGCGGGCGAGGCGAGGACGCTCGGCAACATCGGCTACGTCTACCGGTCGCTCGGGAACTACCCGAAAGCGCTCGAAGTGCAGCAGCGCGCGCTGGCGGCGCTCGAAGCGCTGGGGGACGAGGCGGGGGCGGCCCGGATGATGATCGGTATCGGCCTCGTCCACTCCCGACTCGGCGACTTCGCGCAGGCTCTCGCGACCGACGAGAGCGCGCTGGCGAGGCTGGAAGCGCTGAAGAGCAAGTCGGGGGTGGCGCGGGCGCTCAGCAACATCGGCTACGTCTACCAGATGCTCGGGGACTACCCGAAGGCGCTCGCGATGCAGGAGCGCGCGTTGGCGGCGAAATTGGCGCTGGGGGACAGCGCGGGCGTGGCCTGGACGTTGAGCAACATCGGCGAGGCGTACGGATTGCTGGGCGACCACGCGAAGGCGATCCAGTATTTCGAGCGCGCGGTTCGGGCTGCCGAGAAACTGGGCGCCAACGTGCAGCTCGTGCATGCGCTCGGAGGATTGGTTCGGGCTCGGCTTCGATCGGGGGATGCCGGGCGCGCGATCTCGGACGCCCACCGTGCCGTCTCGCTGCTCGAGACGCTCGTCGCGGGACTCGGAGAAGAGCAGGGGGCCACCGCGCGCGAGCAGTACACGGCGCTGTTCACGGCGGGCCTCGCGGCCGCCGCGAAGGCCGACGACGTCTCGGAGGCGACCTTCTTTCTCGAGAGCGGGCGGGCCGGGACGCTGCTCGAGTCGCTCGGAAATCGCGAGACCCTTCGTTGGGCAGGACTTCCGGAGGGGTTGCGCCTTTCCGAGGCGACGGCCCGGGCCGGCGAGGCGCGGGCGCTCGTGGCCTACACGGAGGCGCTCGATGGCGGCGATCTGGTGGCGATCCGGACGCGCGACCTCGAATTGAAGGCGGCGCGAACGATGGTCGACGAGGCGGTCGAGCGAATCCAGCGCGACGCGAAGAAGGAAGCCCACCTCTGGTACCCCGTCGCGACGCCGAGGGAGGACATCCAGTGCTTCCTGGCTCCGGGCGAGGCCCTCGTTCTCTTCGGGCTCGCGACCCAGGATGACGAGGCCTACGCGCTGGTGCTTTCGAGGGACGAAGCGAGGGTCGTTCCACTGGGGAAGACGAGCGGCATCGTGGCGGCATGCGAGGCCCTCGACACGAGCGATCGCAACAGCGACCCTGCGGCGGCGCTCGACCGGCTGCGAGA
>JANNRO010000428.1:0-2412 GCA_031401505.1 Planctomycetia bacterium | reverse complement strand
CAGGCGTCGATCGGCCACGTACTCGCGGTACGCCTGAATGACGGCCTGGGCCTTCTCGGCGGAACACGGCGGGGGCTTGTATCGAAGCACGAACGAAATACTAACTCACCCCACCGACACTCGGGCGACCGACGCGCCTACTTCGTCGGTACCGCCAAATCGAGATCCCGGGCGGCGCCTTCCTCGATCGTGACCTTCCCGACGACGACGGGTTCCGCCTCGACCACCCACCACTCCGCCGTCCATGCCCCTGGTTCGAGGGCGACGAAGTAGCGACCGTCCGGGCGTCGAACGACGAGAGTCGACTTCGTCTCCGGCGAGAAGTCGTCGACCTTCACCCGAACGGCTCCGACCCGGACGAATCGGAATTCGCCCCTGCCTCGAGGCTCGACGATGCCACGAATGGCTCCGCGCACGACGCCCCCGCGCGAGAGTCGCAGTTCGAGCGGTTCCCTCGACGCCGGCACCTCCGCCGTCTCGGTCGTCTCGGCGAAGCCCTCGGCGGTTGCACTGACATCGTGTCTTCCCTTCGAGAGGTGTTCGAACTCGAAGGTCCCGTCCTCCCTCGTCACGACGGATTCCGAATTCACGGTCACCTTCGCGAGTTCGACGGGCCGCCCGGTCGCGTCGACGACCCGGCCTTGAATCGTCTCGCCGGCGGAGAGCCGAAGCGATCCGAGGTCGATCGTTCGTCCCCCGCTCATCGTGACGGGAGCGCGCAGCGGCGCATAGCCGGCGACCTCGACGACGAGCTCCAACTCTCCATCCTCGACGCCCGCGATCGCGATCGTTCCGTCGTTGGTCGACTCCGAACCGACATGCATCCAATGATCCGAACCCAGTCTCACGCTCACAGGGCCTTCGAACGGCTTCCCGTCCGGTCGAAGCAGCCGAGCCGTGACGATGCCGAGGGCTCGAACGACGAGGCGGACACCTTCGGCCGGCGCCTCGACTTCGACCGATCCCCGGAATCCGACGTCACTGTCCGTCGACGGCCGACGGATCGCCTCAAGCCGGTGGCCGCCAGGGAGGACCGCCTCGAACGCGAATTCCCCTCCCTCGACGGTTCCGCGGCTGCCATAGAGCGTGCCGAGCCAACGCCGGCGAGGCAACGCACCCGGCTCGACTCGATCGTCCGGCGAGGGGTTCAACGACTCGATCTCGACGAAGGCTCCCTCGATCGGACGTCCGTCCCTGTCGACGACTGTGCCTCGGATCGCGACTCCCTTCCCCAGCCTGAGCGTCAGCGCGCTCTCGACGCCCGCCCGAATCTCCGCTGTCCCCGTCGCGGGCAATTGTCCTTCCATGCGCGCGGTGACCCGAACAGCCCCGGTTGCCAAAAAGCGAATGCGATACACGCCGACGTCGATCCTGCTCTCCGGATCGGGATTGAACGCTCCCGACAGTTCGACCTTTCCAGCGGCTCGCCGCCCCTCAGAGTCGAGCACCGTCACGACCAGGCTCCCCAGCGCGGTCAGCACGATCTCCGCGCGACCGGGAGTTGCCGACGAACCCAATCGCACGACCCCCGACGCGTCGCCGCCCGCGTGCCAGGCCGCCTGCGCCGACACGTGGCAGTCGATCCCGAGCGGCACCCCGAGAAGAACGCAACGTCCGGCGGCATCGGTTTCTCCCTCCGCGGTCCAACTCGCCTCATCGTCCAACTCGACGCGCACCCGCGGCCCGCCGCTCGCGTCCGCGGCCTCATCCACGCCGATCCCGACATGGGCTCCCGCGATCGGTCGCCCCGCCGTGTTGCGAACCGTCACGTCGACGGTCCCGCGGGGCACGGGCCGCTGCATGCGCACGACGATCGACGGCGGATCGAACAGGCCGTTCCACATCTGGAAGTTCATCGACTTGTCGACGAACCCACTCGCTGCAACGAACAAACTCAACTGCTGCGTGGTCATGTCGACCCAGAATCGAAAAGCGCCGGCTTGGTCCGAAACAGCTTCCGGCTCGCTGTCGGGGTTCGCCGTCCGAATTGCGGCGCCGACGATGGCCGCGCCGTCCGCATCGACCACCTTCCCCTCGACCTTCGCGCCCGGCTCGAGCCGGACGCGTGCCTCCTCCTTCGCTCCCGCCGCGTCGTCGTTGTCGAACCAATGCGTCGTCGATCGCGGCATGAAGCCCGTCGCGGTGACGTCGATCGAGACCGAGTCGTCCGCGAACAGGATGAACGCCGCGCGTCCCGCGGCGTCCGTCGCGCCGATCTGAACACGCGACGCGCGACGAACCGTCGGCTTCGGCGCTTCGATCGATCTCTCCTGGACGACGAACGGTACGCTGGGCTCGATCGTCACCGTCGCGCCGGCGACGACACCCGCCGGCCCCTCGACGACGACGACCAACGCGCGTCGTCGGGCTCGCTTGTCATCGCGAATCACGTCGCGCGCACCCGCCAGGTCC
>JANNRO010000427.1:0-9022 GCA_031401505.1 Planctomycetia bacterium | reverse complement strand
GGAGCGCCGTGCGCTTGATGTAGCCCTCGTGGGACAGCGTGACGGCCACGTTTTCCGCCTGGACGAGGTACTTCAGGTCGAAGTCGCCCGCTTCGTCGGCGATTTCGGTGCGGCGTTTGTCGCCATGGCGCGTCTTCAACTCGGCGAGGTCTTCCTCGATGATCTGGAGGACCAGCTTCTCGTCGGCGAGGATGGCCTTGTATTCGGCGATCCTGCCGAGCAGGTCCTTGTGCTCCTGCTCGAGCTCCTTGCGCTCGAGGTTGGTCAGCCTCTGGAGCTGCATGCGCAGGATGGCGTCGGACTGGAGGGCCGAGAAGTCGAACTGGTCGATCAGGCCCTGTTTCGCCGTCGCGACGTCCTTGCTCTTGCGGATGAGCGAGATCACCTTGTCGATGATGTCGATGGCCTTCAGGAGGCCCGCGACGATGTGCTCGCGCTCTTCGGCGCGCGCGAGGAGGTAGCGCGTGCGCCGGGTGATGACCTCCTTCCTGTGCCTGACGTACTGCTCGAGGATGCTCTTCAACGGGAGCAACTCGGGGCGACCGTCGACCAGCGCGATCATGATGACGCTGAACGACTCGCGCAACTGCGTGAACTTGTAGAGTTGGTTGAGGATGATCTCGGGGTCTTCGCCGCGCTTGACGACGACGCAGAGGCGGATGTCGGCGGCGGACTCGTCGACGACGTCGGCGATGCCCTCGATCTTGCCGTCGTCGTAGAGATCCTTGATGCGCTTGATGAGCGTCGTCTTGTTGACCTGGAAGGGCAGCTCGTCGACGACGACCTGCTGCTTGCCCTGCCGCCCCGACTCGATGTGGCACTTGGCCCGCACCTCGAGGATGGAGCGACCCGTCTCGTAGGCGTCGCGGATGGCCTTGCGCCCGCAGATGCGCCCGCCCGTCGGGAAGTCGGGACCGGGCATGTGCTTCATCAGCTGCGCGGTCGTGATGGCCGGATTGCGAAGCAGCGCCGTCACCGCGTCGCAGACCTCGGCCAGGTTGTGCGGCGGGATCGACGACGCCATCGCGACCGCGATGCCCGACGCGCCGTTGACGATGAGATTTGGAAAGAGGCCCGGGAGCACGACGGGCTCGGTGCGGGTCTCGTCGTAGTTGGGCTTGAAGTCGACCGTTTCCTTTTCGAGGTCGGCCAGGAGGTCGGTGGCCGCCGACGTCATGCGCGCTTCCGTGTATCGCATGGCGGCCGCGGGGTCGCCGTCGACGTTGCCGAAGTTGCCTTGCCCCTCGACGAGCGGAGCGCGAAGGTTGAACGGCTGCGCCATGCGCACGAGCGTCGGGTAGATGACGCTCTCGCCGTGCGGGTGGTAGTTGCCCGACGTGTCGCCCGCGATCTTGGCGCACTTGCGCGTTTTCGCGCGGGGGCCGAGCCCGAGGTCGTTCATCGCGACCAGAATTCGGCGCTGGCTGGGCTTCAACCCGTCGCGGACGTCGGGAAGTGCCCGATCTACGATCACGCTCATGGCGTAGCGCAGATAGGACGACTTCAGCTCGTCCTCGATCTTCGTCTCGATGATCCGTTCGCCGAGCATGCGCTGACCTTTCTGGCGTACCCTAGCGGTCGCGGTCGTCGCCTGATGAGACGACATAACTTAGGCTCTGGAAACGACTTGCGTTTCAACGAGCCAAGGCCGTAGAGTGTACCGGACGGGGGCCCCAAGTCGGTCACGAATCCCGCGCCCGATCGAGCCCTTTCCGGGTCTTGCGTCCGAACTTCGGGCCGACCTCAATAGAGACGGAGTCGTATGCGGATGAACGTCCCGTTCGCCAACCGACGCGCGGTCCTCTCGATCGGACTCGCCCTCGGGATCGCCGCCTGCGGCGGCCCGAGCAGCGCACCCGTGTCCGGCCGTTTCGTCTCGGTGACGGCCGGCGCCCCGTTGCGACACCTGGTCCTCGAGGGCACGCCGACGTCGATGGGGCTCGCGGCGGGGCGCCTGCTGCGGAACGAGATCCGAGCGGCCGCGGCTCGACCGCTGCCCGAGGGGCTTCGATCGGCGCTGATCGAGTACGCACGTTCGATGCGCCCGCTCGCGCCGGCCGCGCTGCTCGAGGAACTCGACGCGATGGCGAAGGAGGCCGGGGTGTCAGCGAACGACCTCTTCGTTCGCGAGGCGGCCCGAGAGGGGCTGCGCTGGCACGAGATGGCCGGGGCGCCCCGGTTCGCGTCGATGGCATCGGCGCCGGGGGCGTCGTCCGACGTCGTCGTCGCGTTCGAAGGAGCCGACTTCGGAACTCGGGACCTCGTCGTCGTCGAGCGACGGCCGAAGGACGGAGTCGCGACGATGGTGCTGGCGCGGGCGGGCGAAGTCGGGGCGCTGGCCGGCGTGACGTCGTCGGGACTCGTGCTCGCGGCCGGCGAAGTCGATCTGCCGGCCGAACGCCGGACGATGCGCGGGCCTCCCATGACGTGGTCGCTGCGCGCCACGCTCGAGGCTCCCGGCGGTGCCGACGGAGCGATCGGGCGCATCGCGAGCCTGTGCGGCCACCGCGTGCTCGCGGCGGACGCGACCAACCGCCGATGGATCGCGCTCGTGACTCTCGCGGCCGACGCGCCGAAGGCGTTCGACGCGAATGCGTGGGTATTGGTGGCCGCCGGCGACGACGAAGGACCGCAGAAGACCGCGCAGGACGATGCGTTCGCCGCCTACCCGTCTCTGCCGAGTGCGACGGATGCCGACGCGCTCGCGCTCGCCGGCCGGTCGAAGAACGCCGCCGGTCCCGTCGTGCGTTGGACGAATGCCGGGCTCAGGTTCCAGACGTTCGACTACGTCTGGGCAACGAACTGACTTCCGTCGATCGGCGACCCGGGATCCGGGACCCGACACCCGGAATCAGAAGGCGAACGTGAGGCAGGCGGACAGGACGACGAACAGGTCGCGGTTCCCGGCGTACTCGGTGGGGGTGTCGCCCAGATAGACGCCGTGTGCGCAGAATTTGATCGTCCACCCGCTGTCGCCCAACGGTGCGGTCAGGTCGACGCCGATGTCGAGGAAGCCGAACGAGTGATCGACCCCTGCGGAGTCCTCGTAGTACGAACCGAGACTCCAGCCCGAGAGGATCGGCACGGCGATCGTCGGGGCTCCCTCGCCATGCCACGCAGCAAACGTCGGCGCGATGCCGACGCCGAGGTACGTCCCGCTCTTGCCCGAGAGGTCCTCCTGCCCCAGTGTCTCGACGACGAGATTGATCGAAGGACGCCACCCGCGAAAGAGCCCCGGGCCGTCGGCGTATCGGCCGGAGTCGTCGTACGCGAGCGTCAGGGAAGCCTCGTTCAAGTCGTCGAAACTGCCGTTGGGCGCCCGCAACTGCTGGTACGAGACGTCGAGCGAGAAACCACCCCCGAACGAGGCCGTCACCCCGAGCGTCCAATCGGCCTCGGCCCATGCCTTGGGCGAGTCGTTCGGCCCGCCCGTTCCCGTGATGCCGTCACTGAACGAATTCCAGAACTGCCCGTGAACGTCGATCGACTCGACGACCCCCTCCAACGGGAACTTCGCATGGAGATCGAGCCACGCCTGCACGATGAGCGAGTTCTCCTCGGTCAGGAAGCCGCGGTAGAGGTACGTGTTGAGAGTCTGGGAATTGACGGAGCCGGAAAACTCGAATCCCGAGGGCTTCGCGACCGAATCACCCTCCGCTTCGCGGTAGGCGGGTACGCCGTGGTGGGTCGTTGGATTCGCCACCTCGCCCGCGAACGACCCTGGGCTGAACGGCGTGCCGAGAACGGCCACGGCGAGCGAGAGCAGGACGCGTGATGACGAGCGCGGCGTGATCAAGGCGAACTCCACGGGGTGCGAATGCGCGGCAGTCTATGGATTGTTCGCGAGGACTCACGTCCCAATCGGGCCATGGGGAACGTTTTAGAGTCCTGTTTACGTCGTCTCACGTTCCCCCCCGGGCCGGGTCGATAGGCGGAAGTCCCGTACCGCCGTCGAGAACCCGTGACGACCTCGAATTCTCCCGACCTGATGTCGGAGCCCGCGCCCGTCGTGCCCGTCACCGGGTGGAAACTCCCGGCCGCCATCGCCGCGGTCTGTCGCGCGAGCCCCATCGGCTGCGTCCTGTCGCTGTGGGTCGCGGGATGCGTGACCTGGCTGCTGACCCACTCGCCCGGCCGGAGCACGTCGGTCGCCAACCTGCTCGGCATGCCGACCGCGGTGGGCACCGTGCTCGTCGCGTGGAGCGCTTTCCGATCGCGCCGTCTCGACTTGAGGACGCGCCGCGCCTGGCGATTCATCGCGATCGGATTCGTCGCGAATCTCGTCGGCGAGATCGCCGAGTGGTACGCGAAGGCCGTCCACGGACTCGACTCGCTCCGCATCTCGTCGCACGTCGCCTACTTCGCCTTCTACCCGTGTCTGTTGGTCGGCCTGCTGCTCTTTCCGCTCGGCTTTCGCGACGCCCGCGCGAAGCGGCGGTTCGCCCTCGATGCCGCCACGATCGTGGTCGGCGGCGGGCTCGTGATCTGGAACTTCGTCGCGAGGCCGGCCGTCGTCGCCCGCTCGATCGCCGACCCGTTCGCGATCACGGTCGCGTACCCGATCCTCGACGTGCTCTGTCTGGTCGCGATCGCGAAGGTCCTCCTTCGGCGGCCACCGGGCCCGATGCGGCGTGCGCTCGATCTCATGGCGTTCGGACTGGTGCTCCACCTCGCGTCGCACACGTTCTGGGCCGTCGAGACCAATCGCGGCTTCACGCTCGTCGCCGGCCTCGCCGAGGTGCTCCGACAGGGGTTCTACCTGTTCCTGGCGCTCGGCACCGATCTCGCGATGCGTCGCCTGCGTCGTCACGGCGACGCGCCCCTCCCCGCCGCCGCCGACGGCTTCGGTTTCCTGCCCTATCTCGCGGTGACCGTCGGCTACGGCGTCCTCGCGTTCGGATTCGCCGCGTCGCCGACCACCGGGCTCGCCACGACCGGCGCCGCCGCCGGCGCGGTGTTCCTGACGGCGCTCGTCATCGCGAGACAACTCCTCTCGGCCCGGGACTTCGCCGCACTCCGGGCGGAGGAGGTCTCGCGCTCGTCCGAGCGACGCTTTCGATCGCTGGTCCAGTTCGCCTCCGACGCGATCCTGGTGCTGGGCCCCGACGAGACGGTCGTCTACGCGAGCCCGACGGCGGACCGCATCTTCCGCGTGCCCTCCGAACGCATGCTCGGCCGCTCGCTCGCCGAGTTCCTCGACCTGACCGAACCCGCCGAACTGCGCGCGATCCTCGACGAGGCGACGCAACGCCCCGCGAGCCACACCCCGGCCCGCGCCTGGTCGTTCCGATCGCACGAAGGGGCCCACGTCCGACTCGAGAGCACCGCCACCGACCTGACCGCCGACGAGCACGTGCGCGGGATCGTGCTCAATACCCGCGACGTGAGCGATCGCCACGCCCTCGAAGTGCAGTTGACGCATCAGGCGTTCCACGACGGGTTGACCGGACTGCCCAATCGGGCGCTCTTCCGCGATCGCGTCGACCACGCGCTCGCGCGCGCGTGGCGCTCGCCCCATCGCGTGGCCGTGCTCTTCGTCGATCTCGATCACTACAAGACCGTCAACGACAGCGTCGGGCACGACCAGGGCGATCGGCTGCTCGTCTCGGCGGCGCAACGTCTGGGCAAGTGTCTGCGCGCGGGCGACACGGCCGCCCGATTGGGCGGCGACGAGTTCGGCGTGCTGCTCGAGGGCGTGCTCGACGTCGAGCAGGTCCACGCCGTCTGCGACCGCATCACGCTCGCGCTCCGTGCGCCGTTCGCGCTCGTCGAGCGCGAGGTCACGATTTCGGCGAGCGTGGGCGTCGCGCTGGCGCTCGACGGCGACGACGCCGAGGTGCTGCTGCGCAACGCCGACGTCGCGATGTATCGCGCCAAAGAGGCCGGTCGCGGCCGTCACGAACTCTTCGAGCCTTCGATGCACGCCGACGCGCTGGCACGCCTCGACATGCGCGAGGGGCTCGAACACGCCGTCGAGCGCGGCGAGATGGACGTGCGCTACGAGCCGATGGTGGACCTCTCGTCCGGCGAGACGATGGGCGTCGAGGCGCTCTGTCGCTGGACACGCGAGGGGTCGGGCCCGGTGTCGCCGTCGACGTTCATTCCCGTCGCCGAGCAGACGGGACAGATCGTCGCGATCGGGCGGTTCGTGCTCGAACGGGCCTGTCGCGACGCGCGTCGCTGGCTCGACCAGATCGATCCGTCGCGGGCGTTCGCCGTCACGGTCAATCTCTCCGTGCGTCAACTCCAGGAGGCGGGGCTCGTCGAGGAGGTCGCGCGCTCGCTCGCGTTGAACCGCCTGCCCGCGTCGTGCCTCGTCCTCGAATTGACCGAGAGCGTGCTCGCGCAGGACTCCGACGGCATCCTGACGGTGCTCTCGAACCTGAAGATGCTCGGCGTGCGCCTCGCGATCGACGACTTCGGCACGGGGTACTCGTCGCTCTCCTATCTCCGGCGGTTCCCGATCGACATCCTGAAGGTCGCGAAGTCGTTCGTGGACGACATCCGCGAGACGGGCGAGGGCGAGGCGCTGGCGAAGGCGATCCTCTCGATGGCCGCCAACCTCTCGCTCGACACCGTGGCCGAGGGGATCGAGACGCACGTCCAGGCCGAGAAACTGCGTGAACTCGGCTGTCGCCTCGGTCAGGGCTTCCTCTACGCGCCCGCGATCCATGCAGACGAAATCCCCGCCCGATTCGGTGTGCGGTCGGACGTCGTACCCGTTGCCTGATCGAACGGGCGCCTGATCGAACGGCGACTCGTTACTTCGTCGCCGCCTGGACCCGGGCCAACTCCTCGCGGGCGTCGTCGGCCAGTTCGCGCCACATGGGCCGTTCGTCGCCGGTCCCCGCCGCCTGGACCGCGAGGTCTCGGCGGGCGCGGTCGGCCTCTACGGCATCGGCGCTTCGGAGCGCGATCGACGATTCGAGCAGGCGCAACCGCGCGCGACGATGGGCCTCGACGCCCTCGTTCACCCGCAAGTCGGTGGCGGCGACGAGCCGCTGCTTGGCTTCCAGGAGCCCGGCCGCCTGATCGGCCGGCGTGTCGGTTCGCCAGAGGGACATGCGTCCGAGATCCACGAGGGCCGCGAAGCGAATCGCCGACGCACCGGCCTCTTTGCCGAGCTTGTCGCAGCGTTCGAGCGTTTTCTCGAAGCCTTTGCGTGCGGCGACCAGGTCGTTGGCTCCCCGCAACGCGCGATCGGCCGCGTTGAATTCGGCGACGGCCGCGAGCCACTGCATGTCGGGGTCGTCGGGGCGCGCGTCGCCGGCGGCGACGACGCGCACGAAGAGATCCCGGGCGCGCCGGTGGGCGTCGAGCGCGGCCGGGTCGTTGCGTTTCGTCGCTTCGTCGGCGGCGTTGGATACCGCCAGCGCGTTGGAAAACTCGAGGTCGGCGTGGCCGCGCGCGAGCGTACCCGGCGCGCGCAGGATCGTCAGACCGAGCGCCGCGGCGGCGAGCACGGCGATCCCGATGCGGATTCGGCGCCCGGCCTCGACGTGGTCACGCCGAGCGTCGGGTCTCGTCGCGTAGGTGACCACCTGTGCCATGCGCACCGAAGGCGAGCCGTGGCGCTGGAATGCCCCGGTCGCGCGCGTCGCGCGTTGGAGCGCCCGAACGGTCTGCGTCGCGCCGTAGGGAAGGGGGGCGTCGAGCCCCGGCAGCGCGACGGGGGCCTCGTCGGGGGCGAGGTCGCCCGCGTGGTCGGCCGCGAAGGCGTCGGCCTCGCGTTCGAAGCGGCGCGAGAGCCGCCCGACGAGTCCGAACCAGCCGAACCAGAGGAAGAGAATCGCGAGCGTCGCCTGCGTCGACGACGCCATCCACGGGGAGAGCAGTTGGCCGATCGCGAGGAACACGAGCACGATCGAGAACAGCGAAACGGCGTGGAGGAGCAGGTGGCGGTGCTTCACATGGCCCGCCTCGTGCGCCACGACGGCCAGCAACTCCGTCGTCGGAAACGCCGTCAACAGGCCGTCGCTGACGACGATGTAGCGCGTCCGATCGAAGAGACCGACGGTCAGCGCGTTCTGGATGCGGCCTTCGGTCGGCCAGAGGAGTACGTCGCGGCAGGCGACGCCGAGCGTCGCGAGCAGTCGCGTGATCGCCGTGCGCGAGGCCCCGTCGGGCAGCGGCGTCGCGCGCAGCATCCGTCGCACGACGGCCGGCGAGATCACGATCGCGCCGAACACGCCGAGCGCGATCGACGCGTAGAGCAGGTCGGGGAACGCGCGAAACGTCTCGAGGAAACGGCGCACGCCGGGCACGCCGAGCGCGGCGAGCGTCAGGAAGGTCCGATGGATCACGACGACGGCGCCGACCGAGACGAGCACCACGGCGTTTCGACGCAGGCCGGAAAGGAGGGCGCGCGTACGAGACGGGGGTCGCGAGAGAATGGCCGACTCGGAACGATCGACGGCGATCCAGGCAAACGCCGTCGTGATCGCCAGCGGGAGGAAGAACACGAGATGGGGGGCGATGAACCATCCCGGCGGCACGACCGACACGACCAGCGCGTCCCATCGGAAGGCGAACCCGGCGAGGCACCAGGCGAGGAGGGGGTAGAGCATGGGGGCCCGCGAGCCCGCAAGCGCCTCTTCGGGGCCGTCTTCGGCCATCCGTCGTTCCGTGCGGTCGGCCGAGAGGCGGCACAAGACGGCCGCGACCAGGGTCGCCGCGGCGGTCCCCCCGAGGCTCTGGATGAGATCCGGCATGCTCTGGCCGTCCGCGCTTTCGAGCCAGTGGAATCCGAGCAGCAGCGCGAAGAGGAGAGCGAGGTCGGGCAGCACGGGGCGCGAAGTATAGAAGGGCCGCAGACCTCGTCACGGGAAGCAGGGCCTCGTCACGGAAAGCGGGGCAGGAAAGCGCGACGGGTGACGCGGGAGCGACCCCGTCAGGGTGCTTGACCGTAGTTGCGCACCGCCACGCACGGGGCGCCGTCGCCCGCCGAGGCGGAAGGGCCTTGGAGACGAAGGTCTCCCGGCCGTTCGATCACCCGTCGCTACCAAGCAGCGCGGCGCCGTTC
>JANNRO010000426.1:0-30610 GCA_031401505.1 Planctomycetia bacterium | reverse complement strand
CGGGACTGGGAAGTGCGCAACTACGGTCATGCACCCGTCGGCGTGCGCTACCTCGTGACGTAGCGGCCTCCGGTCGATTCGGCCAGCCGGCGGAGGAAGTCGGGATCGTGGTCTCCGACGCCGACGGCGTGGATCACGAAGGGGAGCGCCCGACGGTGACGGGCGACGGCGTCGAGGATCACCGCGGGGTCGACCGACGCCCCCGCCGAGGGGCGCCCGTCGGTCAGGAAGAAGATGGTGTCGATCGCGGCCTTGGGGGCGTTTCCCGAGGCGCCGGCCATCGCGAGCGCCCGCTCGAGCGCGTCGATCACGTTCGTGGCGCCGGTCGGCTCGACGCTCGTCACGAACGTCCGTGCTCTCGCTCGCGAATTCGCCTCGGTCCGGACCACGCCACCGGGCATTTCCGTCACGTCGTCATGGAAGAGGAGCACGCCGAACGTTCCGCCGTCGTCGAGCGTGCCGAGCGCGGCGGCGAACTCCCGACGCGCGATGTCGAACTTCGATTCGCCGCTCCTCGTCCCGGCGGCGGGCGTCGCGGCGGCGGGCGCCGCCATGCTCGACGACACGTCGAGCACGAAGAGCACGTGGCGCGAGAACGTCGTGATCCCATAGAAGGCGGCGCCCGCGTCGACCCCGCCCGGCGGTGCCACCGGCATGGGACTCCTCGGCATCTCGAAATCCGGCCGTGCCTCGTTCCACCATCGCTGCCACGGCTCGCGATACGGACCGTGCGCCTCGCCCGTCAGCGAGCAGAGCGCGCGACGCGCGTCCTCGCGCAGGCGCCCGAGATCGTCGCGGCCGAGGTAGCCGATCAACGGATCGATGCAACCGATGTCGTGGAGGAGGCGCAGCGCCTCGATCGCCGACGCCTCGAGGACCCAGGACGGTGCCGGGAGCAGCGCGACGGCCTGCCCGAACACACCGTCCCCGCGCCGCTCCGCGCGCAGCGTCAAGGCCGCGCCCCGGATGCGCACATCTTCGAGCGGATCGCCGATCCGCGACGAGATCGCCTCGTCGAAGCCCGGGCGGCGCACCCAAGCGATGGCGTCGAGGTAGCGGCGTTTGTCTTCGTAGCCGGCGGAGGGTCCGCGGAGCCAACTCGCCCGCGCCCGGTCGAGCGCGTCGAGGCACGCGTCGGCGGGCAGCCTCAAGAACGTTCGGGTCAAGGCGTCGCGCGTGCGGTCGAGCAGTCGGCCGAGGCGACCGATCGCCGTGCGCGATGCTTCGATCGACAGAGCCAACTCGCGTCGGCGCTGGTCGAGGCGCGCCCGCTCCTTCATCCGCCGCTCGTACTGGGTCGCGCTGACCGATCCGAGCTTCTCGTAGACGCGTTCGACGCGTTCGATGTCGGCCGCCGTCGCCCGGTCGAGCGCCTCGTCCTTCGCGATCTGCACGCCATGCGAAGCGTTCTCGTCGCGAAAGACGAGGCCCGCCCACAGGACCGCGTCGACCGTGCGAAGTTCGACGACGTCGACGAGCCTCTCCAGGGCGAGGAGCCGTTCGGCGAACGAGCCCGACCGCGTCGTCGCGCGGAACCGCTCGAATCGCGCCGGGACCGACGCGTCGTCCGCCGCGGCGGCGGGGGGGGCGAAAGGCGCGACGTGGCGGAGGGGGAGGAGCGCGAGGAGGGGGACGACCCACCGACGTCGTCCACGGGCGCCCGCGTCGAACGGCCTGGGTCTCCCTCGACTCATCGATGGACGAAGATGCCCGTGCCTTCGATGGCGAGCGCCTTCAGGAACTCCTCGTCGCACTCGTCGCCGACGGCGACGCAGTGGATCGTGATCCGCGCGAGCCGGTTCCAGCCCCGCACGGCGGCCAGGATGTCGTCGGGCTTGACCAGTTTTCCGGCCGTCGGCGTGCCGTCGGTCATGAAGTAGATCGTGTCGATCGAGGAGAGGTAGTTCTTCCCGTCGACGTTGGAGCCCGCCAGCTGGAAGGCGGTCTCGAGCGCGTCGTGGATGTTCGTCCCGCCGTCGGGCTCGAATTCGGTCACGAAGCGTTTCGAGCGATCGATCGTCGCGCGTTCGGCGGGCACCATCCCGGCGTTCAATCGGACCACGCGATTGCCGAAGAAGATCACGTTGAAGGTCTTCTGCTCGTCGAGCATCGAGAGCGCCGAGTTGATCTCGCGCCTCGCCACGTCGATCTTGCGTTCCTCGCCCTTGACTCCGCTCGCGTCCGCGTGCGCCATCTCGAGCATGCTTCCCGACACGTCGAGAATGAACAGGATCTTGTCGGAGAACGTCGTGATGCCGTAGAAGGTCACGCCCTTGTCGGGCGCCGGGAAGTCGTCGCCCGATGCCGGGCGAGGCGGCTGGGTGAATTTGTCTTTCGCCTCCTTCCACCAGTCGGCCCACGGCTGCCGGTAGGGACCGTGCTTTTCGCCGGTCAGCGACGCGAGCGCCTTCTGCACGTCGGTCCGGTACCGACCGAGATCGGCGCGCCCGAGCGCCGCGATCAGCGGCTCGACGCACTCGACGCGGTGGATGCGGCGCAGGCCGTCGATGGCCGCAGCGAGGAGCGGCCCCTGGGCACCGGCGAGGAGCGCCACGCCGTCTTCGAGAATGCCCTCGTCGCCGCGCGCCACGCGCGCCGTGTAGGCGACCGTGCGCAACCGAGCGTCTTCCGCGGGGTCGATGACGATCGCGCGGATGCGCTCTCCCATCGGGCAGGCGGTGATCGCGGCGAGGAGGTCGACGTACCGCACCCGACGTTCGACCGGGAACTTCGTGTTTCCGAAGCGTTCGAGCGCGAGCACGAGCGCGCTTTCGATCGTGACGGGCGGCAGCCCGTTCAACACCGTTGCGAGCGCCCCGACGATGGTCATCAGCACCGCGTCGCTCTGGATCGCGTCCGACGAGAGTTCGCGCATCTTCGTCGTGACCTCGTCGAGCTTCGCTTCGGCCTTCTTCGCCCGCTTGTTGAAGACGTCGGTGTCCTTCGGATTCTTCGGTGACTGCTTCTGGAGTTTCGCGATCTCACCGAGCGCCGCTTCCAGCGCGACCCCGGTCTCCACGCGCTGCTTCTCGAGCGCGGCGCGTCGGGTGGTTTCTTTGGCCTCGGCGTCGACGAGCAGTTCGGGCGTGCCGGGATGGACCGTGGCCGCTGCGCGGCGCACGGCCTTCAACCTCGACTCGGCCTTGTCCGACTCCATCTCCTTGCGGAAAAACGTCGCGAACGCGGAGAAGTCGGCCGGCGGGGGCTCGCCACGCACGGACGTGGCACCGGTGGACGCCGAAATCGCGAGCGCGGCGGCGACGAGGATCGATCGGGCGGCGTGCATGGACTCGATCCTATCGCGCAGCGACGTGAACTACTTCGGGTCGCCCATCCCCGCCGGCTCCGGCGCCGGCTCCGGCGCGGGCGGCGGCTTGTCGCCGTCCATCGCGGGAGGCGCCGTCGGTTCCATTCCTGCATCCGCTCCTGCCCCGCCGCCGTCCATGGCGGGTGCGGGCGCGACCTTCGGAGCCTTCTTGACCTTCAGGTCGTCGGCGCTCGGGAGGAACAACGGACTGAAGCGGTAGTACGTTTCGAGCGTCATCGCGGCCATGCACGTCGAGAACAGCCGTCCGCCGTTCAGGAGGGCCGTGTCCGGATCCCACGACCCGGCGAGATTGGGCGGATCGATGCGTTGGTTTTCCGGGAGCATCGTCTTGATCTTCTCGTTCCACGCACGCCAATAGCGTCCGCCCATCTGGTACATCGCGAGCGTGCCGTAG
The DNA here is from genome assembly GCA_031401505.1 of Planctomycetia bacterium. Lineage (GTDB taxonomy): Bacteria > Planctomycetota > PLA2 > PLA2 > JAEUHO01 > JANNRO01. The sequence continues at coordinate 26,888 of JANNRO010000426.1, read as the reverse complement.
TAGTAGTAGTAGAAGTACCAGGCGATGGCCTGTCCCTTGCCGTCGAGCCCCTTGCGCCACTGGGGCAGGTAGTCCATGAGGTAATTGGCGCTTCCGATCAGGAACGGGTGGCTCCGCTGCCATCCCATGAAGAACCGGGCCACCATCCCGACGGCCGTCATCGAGCGCTGCTGGAGGGCGGAGTCTTCCTTGCCCGACAGGACGAAGTACCCGGTGAACGCCTTGAAGTACCGTTTGACTCCGACCTCCTTGTCGAAGTCGGTCGCCATGTCGTCGGGTTGCTCTTCTTCTCCGGCGATGTCGTACTGGCAGCGCTCGTACCAGTAGTCGATGCCGTCGAAGGCCTTCTGTGCAACGCGCAGCCCAGACAAATGGGCGGTCTTGAGCGTCATCAACGCCCACGCCGTCGCCGACGAATCGGACTGGATGTAGCGGGGCCCGTAGCGCCACCCGGCGGCCGGCGTCTGTACCCGGACGAGATAGTCGACGCCGCGCTGCGCGGGGCCGACCAACTCTTCGTCCCCCGTCATCGCGTACGACTCGTTCAGCGCCCAGACGGCCATGCCGATCAGATACGCGAAGATCCACGAGGCATCGCCGCCGCCGGTGACGGGAAAGCCCCCGTCGTAGAACTGCGAGGCGCCCAGGAACTCGACGCCGCGCCGGATCGTCTCGCGGAACTTTCCGGTCTTCCCGTCGTAGCCCGCGCCGAGCATCGCGAGGACCGAGACCGCGGTGTAGGCCGGTAGGCAGCCGGTCACTCCGCCGAAGCCGCTGTCGTTGCCGTCCCAGAACCCCTCCGGATGTTGCTGGTCCTCGATCCAACGCAGCGCCGCTTCGACCGACTTCTCGGTCGTCGGCGTCAGGCCGTAGAGCCCCTTCGCCACCGCATCGCGCTTGCTCTTGGTGCGATCGAAGCGCGGGATGTGGGAGTTGAACGGGTCGGCCTTCGCCTTCGCCGCCTTGTACCAGACGTCCCAGCGGTCGATCTTCCGGCCGAACCGCCGCAGCGTGAGGCGCTCGAGCGCACGCTCGACTTCGACGAGGATCGGGGCCGACCAGTCCGCCGCGGTCGCGAGCATCGCGAGAAGCCCCGTGTAGGCGCGTTCGTGTCGCAGGTAGCCCAGCGCCCGGATCATGTGGAGCGTGTGATCGCGGCCCTTGTGGTCCTTCGCGATGCCCTCGAGCATGGCTTCGGCGGTCTTCTCCGCGTCGATCGACGAGAGCGCCCGGGCCGCGAACATGCGCCGCGCGGGGTCCTTGTCGTACACCGCGACCTTCAGGAGCGGCTTCGCCGCCTCGGCCACCGCGAACTCTCCGCAGAGTTCCGAGGCCGTCAGCGCGATGTCCCGCTCGGCCGAGTCGAGGAGGTCGGGGAGCTTGGCGCGGGCCTTCTCGGCGGCGGGCTTGCCGATCCGGAGCAGCGAGCGCGAGGCCGCATCACGCACCTCCCATGCGACGTCCGATTCGACGACGTCGAGCAGCCGATCGATCACCTTGCCCAGGCGCTCCGACGGGCCCGCGGCAGGAGGGTCGCCCTCCCGGGGCGTTACGGCGGCCGCCAGGAGCCCGGCTTCCGCGAGGCCGCCGAGGGCGATGCACGCGGCGTCCCGGTTGTCGACCTTGGGCGAACGCGACAGCGCGAGGAGTTCGTCCAGATCCTCCGGTCCCGACAGATCGGTGACGGCCTTCAGGCACGCGTTGATTGTCTCCCGCTTCGCCTCGGACTCGAGCACGTGGATGAACGAGCGGATGCCCCCGCGGTGTCCCATTTCGCGCAGCGCGTAGACGGCGTAGAGCCCCGCGTACGAGTGCTGGGACTGCGTCGCCACGTCTTCCAGCGATTCCTTGAACACGGTCGATCGGATGCGCCCCGCCGCCGAGCAGGCGGCCATCTGGACGCCGCCGGTCTTCGATTTCAAGCCCGCGAGCACCGCCGCCACGCACCGGTCGAACGGCGACGCGCTCGTCACCGTCAGCATGCTGCAGCAGAAGAGGCCCTCGATCTGGAGGTCGACCTGACGCCGACCCGACGAAAGGTGGGAGAGCGGCTCGTCGACCGACGCATCGCCATAGGCCCCGAGCACGCGCGCCAGGTTCTTCTGGTTGCGCACGTCCTTCAGCTTCAGCGCCTTCGCGAGAACGTTCTGGTACTCCCCTTGGGTGGCGGCCGCGGGTCCGATGGCGCGGAGCGCATCGCCGCAACCGACCGAGATGTAGGGAAACGCGGTCTGCCAACCCGTCTGAATGAGCGGCCCGGCGTTGGCGACGTCCTTCGACGCGATCGCCGCCTCGATGCCCGCCCAGATTTCCACCGGATCCACCGATGCGAGTTTCGTCGCGATCGACGCGTCGGCGGACGCCGGGCGCGGGGTCGAGAGGAGTCCGAGGAAGGCGAGCAACGCGATCGGGGCGATGGTGCGCAAGCGGGATCCTTGGACGAGACGAAAGCCCCGGGGATTCTACCCTTCGATGTTTCGACGCTGGGAGCGGCTCCTAGAGAAGCCCGACCGGATCGACGTCGTACTGTTCTTCGACCCCGTTTTTGGGGCCCGGCGACGCCCGCATCGCGTCGAGGGCGCGCCGGATGCCGGACGGCGCCACCGCCTTGATGAGGATGTGGCGGCGGTGGAACCCCTGGAGGCGCGCGATCTGCGGGGTCGCGGGGCCCAACCACTCGACGCCCGCGAGACCCGCGGCGTCGAGGCGGCGGGCGAGTTCGCGCCCGCGTTCGAGCACGGGCTCGGTCGCGGCGCCGCGCAACACGACGCGCAGGAGCCGGCGGTAGGGCGGGTAGCCGAAGGCCTTGCGTTCGGCCAATTCGTCGGTCGCGAAGAGTGCGTATGCGTGCTCCATCGCGCGGCGGATGGCCGGCTCGTTGGGGCGCAGCGTCTGGACGATCACTTCCCCGCCCGCGTCGCCGCGCCCCGTGCGACCCGCGACCTGCGCCAGCAAGGCGAACGTGCGCTCCGCAGCACGGAAGTCGGCGAGTTGGAGGCTCGTGTCGGCGGAAATGACGCCGACCAGCGTGACGCCCGGGAAGTGGAGGCCCTTCGCGATCATCTGCGTGCCGAGCAGGATCTTCACCTCCCCTCGGCCGAAGCGATCGAGGACGTCGGTGTAGGCGTCGCGATCCGTCATCGTGTCCGAGTCCATGCGCGCGACGGCGACGTCGGGGAACTCGGTCGCGAGTTCCTGCTCGATCGTCTCGGTGCCCGCGCCGCGGTGCTTGAGCGACGGAAACGCGCACTCGGGGCATTGCTTGGGCGGACGGTCCTCGTGGCCGCACAGGTGGCAGAGCGAGACCGCGTCGGAGCGGTGATAGGTGAGCGCCGTGTCGCACTCCGGGCATCGGACGACGAACCCGCAGCGCGGGCAGGCGACGCTCGTGCTGAAACCGCGACGGTTCAAGAAGAGGATCGCCTGATCGCCCGCCGCGAGCGCGGCCCTCAATCGGCCCATCAACGTGCGGCCGATCTGCCGACCCTCGCCGCGGCGCTCGCCGTCGGCCTTCAGGTCGACGATACGGACGGGGGGCAACGGGCGGTTCTCGACGCGTTCGGGCAATTCGAGGAGCCCGAATTTTCCGTCGAGCGCGTTGCGATACGACTCGAGCGACGGCGTGGCGCTGCCCAGGATGACGACCGCGTTCGACTCGCGCGCCCGCACGAGGCCCACGTCGCGGGCGTGATACCGCGGCGCGTTCTGCTGCTTGAACGAGGTCTCGTGCTCCTCGTCGAGGATCAGGAGGCCGAGATCGGGCACGGGGGCGAAGACGGCGCTGCGTGGGCCGATGACGACGTCGGCGTCGCCCGCGCGAATGGCGCGCCACGACGCCGCGCGGTCGGCTTCGCTCATGCCCGAGTGAAGCACCGCGACGCGGTCGAAGCGGGCGCGGAAGCGGCGTACGGTCTGGGGCGTCAACGCGATCTCGGGAACCAACACGACGGCCTGGCGACCCTGCGTGCGGCACGCGGCGATGGCGCGGAGGTACACCTCGGTCTTGCCCGACCCCGTGACGCCGAGCAGCAGGAAGGGAGCGAACTGTCGTCGGTTTAGGGCCGCGACGACGGCGTCGATGGCCTTCGCCTGCGCCGGATGAAGATCGGTCGGCTGGGGCTCGGAGATGGGGGAGCGGGTCGCCTCGACGAGCGGGTCGTCGGTCGCCGATTCCTCGTCGAGCGTCAACCAGCCGGCCGTCGCGAGCGTACGAACGGGGCTCGAGGAGACCTTGGCTCGTCGGACGAGATCCTGGAGGAGCACCCCGTTGGGCTCCTTCGCGAGCAACCGAAGCACGCGGGCCTGCGCGTTCAGCGCGGTCGGGAGGCCGTCGGCGTGCGCGACAGCGTCTTTTTCCGGCTTCAGGAGGCGCGCACGCTTTCGCGTGGCGCCCTTGTTCCGGGTGCGCACGCCGCGCGGAATCATGGCGGCGTACGCTTCGCCGACGCTCGAGCCATAGTAGGAAGCGACGAACTTCCCGAGCGAAAGCAGCGAGGGCGGGAGAAGGGGCTCGTCGTCGGGAAACGATTCGACGTCGAGGACGCGCTTCAACGTGCACGCGTCGCTGACCTCGGCGACGAGGCCGACCAGGTGCTTGTTGCGGAACGGAACTCGGACGCGCTGGCCGATCTGGACACGCCCCCGCCACGGGTCGGGAACCCGGTAGGTGAAGAGCGTGTCCATCGGCAAGTCGAGCGCGACGCCGACGAAGGGGCCCGAAGGGAGAGTCACGGCGCGGATCGTACGGAGGCCCCGCGACGGGTCGGGGGGGGGACGAGCCATCCTTCCGACATCGCAGGCGTGAGCCGGGTGGCCGAAAGGAGTCTTGCGGGAACGAGGCGCTCTGGTGTGTGTCTTGTCGAGCGACTGCACCGTGACCGAGGGGGCGGCTCGCGCGTGGGACTTGGGTGTCCGCGTCCACCGAGTCCTCGGCGACGGTGCCGCCTCCCGTCTATCGGCCCCGGCACCCGGAGCGCGCGGCGACGAACCGTCTGCTCGAGCGCCACTACGACGCCTACGTCCGCGCGCACGAGGAGCGGTTCGAGGAGCGCCACGGGGCGCTTCGCGTGGTCGTCGGGCGCAGCGTCGGCCAGTACCTCGATTGCGGTCGGCTGATCGGGGGCTTCGCCCGCATCCGGTGCGAGCCGACCTGCCGCGACGAGCATCTGCTCGCGTTCTCGTGCCGCACGAGGAATCTGTGCTCGTCCTGCCAGTCGAAGCGATCGCGGGTCTTCGGCGAGCGGCTGCGCTGCGAGATCGCGGCGCCGGTCGCGCACCGGCACGTGGTGTTCACGATCCCGAAGGCGCTTCGCGGGCTCTTCGAGCGCGAGCGGTCGCTGCTCTCGCGGCTTGCGCGCGCGGCGTACGAGACGCTGCGGCGCACGATGCGCTCCGCCGCGAAGGAGGCGGCCGGGAAGGCGAAGGACGCGGCCCCGGGCGTCGTCGCGTCCATCCAGACCTTCGGCTCGTACGCGAACTTCCACCCGCACATCCACGCGCTCGTGACGGAGGGGGTGTTCGCCAAGGACGGGACGTTTCACGTGGTTGCGTGGCCGTCGGCCCCGACGCTCGAGGAGGAGTTCCGCCGTCTTCTGCTCCGGGCGCTCGTCGAGGCCGAGCGGCTGACGGAGGAGTTCGCGGCGAACCTGCTCGGGTGGGCGCACTCGGGCTTCTCGGTTTACGCCGCGTCGCGGGTGGACGCGCTCGACCTCGACGGGCTCGAGCCATGTCCGCCGGTTGGCCGGCGAAGCCGGACAACGAGCGCGCGAGCTGGCGCAGCGCGTGAGAGGCGGACGGCGCGCTACGTGACGCGGCCCGCGTTCGCGACGGGGGCTGTGTCGATCCGGGCCGACGGTCGCGTGGAGGTGTCAACCCCGCCCGATCCGGCGACGGGATCGGCGTCGGTGACGATGGACGCGCTCGACTTCGTTCACGCGGTGGTCACGCAGATCCCCGACGCTCGAAGGCATTTGGTTCGCTACTCGGGCGCCTACAGCCATCGCCGGCGCGCCGCGGTGCGGGAGAAGAACGGGGTGGCGGGGACGCTCGCGACCGCGGGCCCGCCGGCCGCGACCGAGTTGGCGGCCGCCGCGCTCGAGCCGGGGCGGCCCGCCGAGCCCGGTTCGTCGGAGGCGAGGAGACGGTCCGCCTGGGCGAGGCTGCTGAAGAGGGTCTTCGAAGTGAACCCCATGCGGTGTCCCACGTGCGGCGGCGAAATGAATGAAGGTGATCGCGTGGATCACGGACCGCGCCGTGATCGACCGCATCCTCGCGCACCGCGAAACGGAGGGGCTCGCCTCCCCGTTCGACGCGCGCGGTCCGCCGACGCCCGTAGACTTCCCCGATGCGCAACCCGCCTCGCTCGGCTCCGAGTTCCAGCGCCGGGCGGACGGGCCTCGACGTGGGCCCGACACCCGCGTACTACGAGGTGGATCCGCGTGGTCGCCGGATCGAGAGCGGCGCGGCCACTGCGCCCGGCGCCGACCTCGTGCGTCTGTCGTCCGTTCTCGACGTAGCCGCGCTTGTCGGGGTTGGCGCGCATTTGACGATGGCCAGCAACGGTGTGCCGATGCTCGTTCTCCTCGGCGTGTTCGCGGCCCCCGCCGTCCCGTTGGTGCTGCTGTATGCGTCCTGTGCCTCGGGGATGGATGACATGACGCTTCGGGTTCGTCGGATCGTAGGACTCGTCGTTCCCGGGTTGGTGCTCGGGGCTGCCGCCGCGGGAGGTCGGATCGCGGAACTCCTGGGTGCGTCGCTCCTCGTTCAAGTTCCGATGCTGACGATGCCGTTCGGCGCCTTTGCGGCGCATCGGGCGCTCGGATTGACCGCACGAGCGAGGAATGACGCCGCCAACACGCGCCGCGCGGTGAGGAGGGCCACGGGACATATGGGAGGGAGCACGACGAGGCGGGATGATGTATGGGAGCCGCGTGACGGCGGTCCGTCGGCAGGTCGTCGTCGCCGATCGGCGTTCGGGGTCGTCGTCCTCGTCGCGGGCTTCGTCCTCATGGCGACTGGCGCGATCGAGGCGACGCGCCGAGTCTGGTGGTTCGGCGTCTTGTGGATGGCGGCGGGCGTGCTCTGCATGGCCCGCTCTAATGACTTGGACGGACCCTCCAGCGATCGTCGTCTCCGGCGGATGGATCGCGGGAACCCTGCGATCTGGGTGTTCGCCCCGATAGGGGCACTCGTCGCCGCCGCGCGCGCGATCTGGATCCTGACCCTCGGCTCCTGATTTGGAGCGGCGCGGACCGGGCACTCCCTCCCGGACGCCCCGTAACCGGGAGTCCGGCCAGAACGCGCCCGGGGTCGCGAGCGCACTCGAATTGCGGTTGCTTTGGCCCCTGCCGCCTTGATTCGACGGCGGCAATCGCCAGCCCTATGGTCTCGGGATGACTGGCGCTGGGTAGCTTGCTCTCGGGGATCGAGCTTCGCTTCAAGACCGCACGTCGCCAAAACGTCGTCCGGGGTAGTCGTCCGACCGATCGCGATCCTCGGTTGGAGTATCCAGACACGAACCGCGGCATTGAATCCCATATTCTCCTTCTGCGCGCACAGACGCGCGGCGAGGTCAGACATATGTCGACGGAACGTCCGGAGGTTTCCCTCCCTCACCGATGCTGTGATCACGGACCGCGCCGTGATCGACCGCATCCTCGCGCACCGCGAAACGGAGGGGCTCGCCTCCCCGTTCGACGCGCGCGGTCCGCCGACGCCCGGGTGAGCACGCGCGCCACGCGGCACGCGAGGCACCCGAGCGGTCCGGACGCCGTCCGGCCGCGCGCGGTGATGGGTGAGGTCCGGGCCGAGCGCGGCGGAGAGCGGACAAAAGGGGGCGGCGGGGGCGGAACCGGGCTCTGCGAGCACCTTCGACCCCTCCCGGGAGGGGTCGAAGGTGCGTACGATGGTCTACCTTGGCGTCGAACAATGCCCCCCGGGGCCCGATTCAACTCCCTATCCGTGAAAACAGATACCCTCATGAAAACCATGCAACCCATCCTCGCCGCCACACTCGCCTGCGTGCTAACGCTCATCACCACCCAGGCGGAGGCAGCTCCCGCCACTGGCGAAATCGTCACGCAGAAAACTTACTGCCGCGCCGAGAGCGACCGCTCTTTCGCCAATATCGCCAAGCAGGGCGGCGGGGTGAACAAGTGGTTTTACTATCGCAAGGTCACGCCGCTCGATAACCAAACCGTCGTCCGTATGAACAAGGACACGCTCTACGCGGGCTGCGTCGTGGATACCTCGAAAGGTGCCACGATCACCATCCCGGAAATGCCAGCGGGCCGCTACTACTCCGTCCTGCTGGTGGACAATGACCACTACTGCCCCGGCGTTTTTTACACCCCGGGAACGCATCAGCTACCCACGGACACGAAGTATCTCTGCGTCCTGCTCCGCATCCAGTTGCTGGAGCCGGAGAATCCCGCCGATGTCGCGCTGGTGAACAAATTGCAGGATCAATTCATCATCAAGGCGGGCAGCGCCGACCCGTTGCCGGAATCAAAGTGGGACAAGGAATCACTGGCAAAGCTGACGAAGGAATACAACACGGAGTTTGCCAAATTTGACAAATATCACGACGAGTGGATGGCCCCCCGCGGCGTGGCGAATGACCAAACCCGCCACATGGCCTGCGCGGGAGCGTGGGGATTGTTCCCGAACAAGCACGCCGTTTACATCAACTACAACGGCCGCTTCCCTGCAGGGCAGGCTTACACCGCCACTTACACCGTGCCGGAGAACAACGCCTTCTGGTCCATCACCGTCTATGGCGGGGATGGCTACTTGAAAACGAACAACAGCATCCTGAACAAGCTCAATGCGAAGTTCAATGCGGACGGCACCTTCACCGTAGGCTTTGGCACGAAAGAACAATGCGGCGACGTGCCGAACCGACTCGACGCGCCCGATGGCTGGAACTTCCTGATGCGCGTCTATCGCCCCGGCGAGTCTGTCCTGAATGGCAGCTACAAACTGCCGGACGCCGTGCCCTTGAAACTGTAGATCCTCTGTTTCTTCCCTTATCTCCTATTCCATTGTGAATATGAAAACGCCCTTCACCGCCGCGCTCCTCGCGCTGGCCGCAGCCACTTCCTTTGCCGCCGATGCGCCAAGCTGAAAATGACCACGGACATCCCGGCCTGCTGCCGGCCAGGACATTCGGTTCTCTTCCGTCGAGTACTCGACAACCGGGGGCGTAGGTCTGCGCGCGCCCGGGGGTGCGGCACGTTCGGTCACGGCGGGGATTCCGGCGCTCACCGGGTCAGCCCGAAGTGGAATGTCGTCGTCTCGTTCGTGACGTGCTCGTGGTTTCGCACCGCCCGTGCGGATCAGGGACCGGCCAACCTCGGCCGTCAGGCGCACACGGCGCACTGCAGCGCTCGATTGGCCTCCGGTCGGGCGAATCGCGCCGAATCCCTCGCGAGCGCGAGGGCCGCGGGAACGAGGTCGCCGGTGCCGAAGAACATCTCGTCGGGCGTCTGGCCGTCGATCGCCGAACGGGGGAGCTTCGAGTTGTGCTCGGTGACGTAGAACTCGACGAGCGAGCGGACCTGCGTCGCCGTGGTCAGCGAATGCAGGAAGAGCCACGAGTGCTTGAGAATTCTCCACCAAGCCTCGATCCGTGAATTGGAGAAGTGGATTTCCGTCCGGGCGAAGACGCGCTTCAGGAGCCCGGATTCGATCAGCTTGTCAACGTTCTTGTTCTTGTTCTCGACGCCCAAGTCAGCCAGCAGGGTGGGCCGGAGCGCGCCCGCTTCGACGGCAGCACCGGCCTCGACGAGGACGGCGACGCTGGTTGCAGGGTCGAAGTGATCGACCAGCCGCCACGCGAGAATGCGCCGCGAAAAATTGTCGATGACCGCATGGAGATGGACGCGCGTATGGTCGAGCAATCGGATCAGGGTCGTGTCGAGGTGCCAGATCTCATTTGGCTTGGTCGCGCGGATGCCGACTTTTGGCTGTGCGGGGTGGACGCGGAGTCGCGGGCGACGCCATCCGCGCTCGCGCACGAGGCGGCACCACGTCGTCGCGGACGCGAAGACGGCGCCCATGCGCTGCGCGAGGGCGGCGAGGCCGCCGGTCGAGACGTGGCGCAGGTCGGGCGAGGTCACCATCTCGCGTACAGCGGAGACCTCGGTGACCGTCAGCCGGGTGGGCGAGGACTTCGGGCAGGACGACTGGTCGTCGAGGAGGCACCCCTGCTCGGCGCTGCGCCACGCGCGAAGTCGGGAAGCGGAGAGGCCGACGATCGCGAGGACGCGGCGCAAGCCGAGCACGCCTTGGGTACGATGGATGGCACGCAGTAGCCGGGCCTTCTCGGGCGACGGGACGCGCAGACGGGACAGGTCCGGTTTCAGGATCCGCAGGAGAGCGAATAGGATGCGCAGGACGGCCCTCAAGAGTTCGTTGCGCTTCTCAAGCCGCGCGACCCTCGTGCGCAGCTCGGCGAGCGAGTCGTCGGCCACTGCGTCTGTCGTCACCGGCAAAGGCGCCCGCGCGAGCCATCCCGAGACCGTGGATCGGGGCACGCCGAGGCGCGTCGCGATCGTCTCGTCGCCCGTCTGCTGCACGAGCCGGACGAGCCGATGATCGTAGATCCGCTGGATTCGCTTCGATTTCATCCCGCCACCGTCCACCGGGGGGACCGCGGCGGAAGTCTCGGACCGACCGACCCCGCGGACGGGTGTGTCGAGTACTCGAACAAGAAGCGCAGAATGTCCTGCTCGGCAGCACGGCTTGGCGCGGGGGAGCCCGTTCCGGTGCAATGTCGTGCCCGTGTGCGGACCGACCAGCGGTCCCGTCCTGGAGTTCCCATGAAGCGTGCGCTCATCGCCGTCGCGGCGTCAGTCCTTCTGGCGGGACCCGTGCTTGCCGCCGACCCGGCCGAAGCGCTCTGGATTCGCTATCCCGCGATCTCGCCCGACGGCACGCAGATCTGCTTCGAGTACCGGGGCGATCTCTGGGTCGTGCCCGCGGCGGGCGGGGACGCGCGACCGTTGACCATCCACGAGGCGTACGACCGCTCCCCCGTCTGGTCGCCCGACGGAGCGACGATCGCGTTCGCGTCCGACCGCTTCGGCAACTTCGACGTGTTCACCGTGCCGTCGAAGGGCGGCGCGGCGACGCGGCTGACGTTTCATTCGTCGCCCGATCGGCCGACGGGATTCACGTCCGACGGCCGCTCCGTCCTCGTCGCGAGCACCCGACTCGACTCGGCGGTGTCGATGCTGCCGACGACCTCGATGCCCGAGCTCTACACGGTGCCGGTCACGGGCGGGCGCGCGAAGCAGCTGCTGACGACGCCGGCGGAACTCGCGGTGTCGAGTCGTGACGGGAAGTGGATCGCATATCAGGATCGCAAGGGCTACGAGAACGAATGGCGAAAGCACCACCGTTCGTCGGTCGCACGCGACATCTGGATCTACGACGTCCTGGCCCAGACGCATCGAAAGTGGACGTCGTCTCCCGCGGAAGACAGGAACCCGGTCTTCACCGACGGCGACCAGGCGATTGCCTGGCTCTCCGAGGAGAGCGGCTCGTTCAACGTCTGGAAGCGCGACGTCCTGGGTACAGCGCCCGCGCAGGCATTGACGAAGTTCGCGACGCACCCCGTGCGCTTCCTCTCGGCCGCCGACGCGGGCACGCTCGCGTTCACGTGGAACGGCGAGCTCTACACGATGGCGTCCGGGAAGGAGCCGGTGCGAGTCGCGGTTCGTGCCGTCGCCGACCGGCGCGACAATGCCGTCCGGCCGACCACGCTGCGCGAGGGCGCGACGTCGTTCGCCGTGTCGCCCAGCGAACGGGAGGTTGCGTTCATCGTGCGGGGCGAGGTGTTCGTCGCGTCGGTCGAGCACGGGACGACCAAGCGGATCACGAAGACACCCGAGCAGGAGCGTTCGCTGGCCTGGGGCAAGGACGGGAAGAGCCTCTATTACTCGGCCGAACGCGGGACGTCGTGGGGCCTTTGGAAGGCGTCGATCGCGCGCGCGGGCGAGGAGAACTTCTTCAACGCCACCACGATCGTCGAGGAAGCGGTCCTCTCCGGTCCCGACGAACTCTTTCAGCCGGTGCTCTCCCCCGACGGAAAGAAGCTCGCGTTCCTGCGCAACCGCGACGCGATCGACGTGCTCGACCTCACGTCCCCGGATCCTGCGAAGGCGACGAAGAACGTCGTGCCCGCGGCTCGCAACTACAGTTACTCCGACGGAGACATCTCGTACGAGTGGTCCCCCGACTCGCGCTGGCTCGCGTTCACCTACGTCGCCCGGCGCCGCTGGCTGGGCGACGTGGGAGTCGCCGACGTCGAGACGGGGAAGATCATCGACGTGACCGACTCCGGCTACGAGGAGGGTTCTCCCCATTGGAGCCCCGACGGGCGCGCGCTGTTCTTCGCCTCGGATCGATTCGGCCGCCGGGCGCACGGCTCGTGGGGCGCCGACGGAGACCTCTTCGCGCAGTACCTGACGCAGGACGCGTTCGACCGCGCGGCGCTCTCGCGCGAGGACTTCGATCTCCTGCGCAGGCAGGAGGAGAAGGACGAGAAGCGCGGCGACGGGAGCGACGACAAGAAGGCCGGGGACAAATCCGGGAAGGATGACGACGGCGAGGCCGACGACGCGAAGGAGAAGCCTCCGCGCCCCGTCACGATCGAGTTCGAGCGCCGGGAGCGGCTGGTGCGCCGCGCGACGATCACGTCCTCGCCCATCGGCTCCTACGCCGTCTCCGCCGACGGGGAGAACGTCGTCTACTTCGCGAAGTTCGGCGAGAAGTGGGATCTCTGGATCACGCGGCCGCGCGATCACAAGACCATGAAGGCGCTCGACCTCTCGCACGACGAGCCGGGAGAGGTGGTCTTCGGCAAGAAGGGTAAGGTCGTCTACGTGCTCGACGGCGAGGGCGGGATCTGGAAGGCGAACGTCGCGTCGCTGCTCGAGAGCAAGTCCGGGGGTGACGACGACGGAGACGGCGGTGGACGAGGTGGTGGGGGCGGCGGGGGAGGAGCCCGCGCGAAGCCGATCAAGTACGCGGCGGAGATGACGATCGACGGGCCCGCCGAGCGCGCCTACATGTTCGAGCACGCGTGGCGCCAGGTGCAGCGCAAGTTCTACGACGAGAAACTCCACGGGGTCGATTGGGTCGCGATGAAGGCCAACTACGCGAGGTTCCTGTCGCACGTCGACGAGAACTTCGATTTCACCGAGATGCTCTCGGAGTTGCTCGGCGAATTGAACGCCTCGCACACGGGCTCGGGCTACCGGAAGAAGGCGCCCGACGGCGACAAGACCGCCGCGCTCGGGTTGATCTACGACGTTGCCTACGACGGCGACGGGTTGAAGGTCGCCGAGGTGGTGGCGGGCGGCCCTTGCGCGAAGGCGACTTCGAAGATCACCATCGGCGCGATCGTCACGGCGATCGACGGCCTGGCACTCCCGCCCTCGATCGATTGGGCGGTAGCGCTCGACCGCAAGCAGGGCAAGCCCGTGCTGCTCGACGTGCGATCGGCGGATGGCGCGACCACGTGGCAGGAGGTCGTGAAGCCGATCGATCTCGCCGCCGAGTCGAACCTCCTCTACGAGCGTTGGATCGAGCGCTGCCGCGCCGTCGTCGAGAAGGCGTCGGGCGGGCGCGTGGGTTACGTCCACGTGCGCGGGATGAACGAGGCGTCGTTTCGGCGCACCTACGGCGAGACGCTCGGGCGCTTCAGCGACGTAGACGCACTCGTGCTCGACACGCGCTTCAACGGGGGCGGGTGGCTCCACGACGATCTCTGCGGCTTCCTGAACGGGAGGAACTACCTCGACGTCGTCCCGCGCGGGAAGGTGCGCGGGGACTTCGGTTCGGAGCCGATGACGCGCTGGTCACGTCCCGTCGCCGTGCTGATGAGCGAGGGCAACTACTCCGACGCCCACCTCTTTCCCTTCGCGTTCAAGGCGTTGGGGCTCGGCAAGCTGGTCGGGGCACCCGTCGCGGGCACGGGCACCGCCGTCTGGTGGGAGACGCTCCTCGATCCGACGGTCTACTTCGGCATCCCGCAGGTGGGCATGGTGGCGCCCGACGGTTGCTGTCTCGAGAATCTGGAGCTCGCGCCCGACGTCCTCGTCTACGGCGACCCGCGCGACGTCGCGCGGGGTGTCGATGCCCAGCTGCTGAAAGCCGTCGAGACGGTTCTCGCCGAGAAGCGCGGCAAGTAGCCGCCCGTGGCGACCGACTCGTTCCTCGCGGCGGCGCTCGAGACCGCGCTCGCGGCGGTCGCGGCGGCGAGCACCGTCGCGTTGCGCCATCACCGGCGGCTCGAACGCGTCGATACGAAGGCCGACGGTTCGCCCGTGACCGTCGCCGACCGCGAGGCCGAGGCGGCGATGATCGCGGTGATCGCGAAGGCGTTCCCCGCGCACGCCGTGCTGGGGGAGGAGGGCGGCGCGGGAGTGCGCGGCGACGGCGCGTTCCGCTGGATTCTCGACCCGATCGACGGCACGCGCGGCTACGCGAGGGGTGGGGCCCATTGGGGCCCGCTGGTCGCGCTCGAACACGAAGGCGCGATCGTCGCCGGCGCGATGGCGCTCCCCGTGCTCGGCCGGACCTACGGTGCCGCGAAGGGACTCGGCTGCTGGCGCGACGGGGCGCGCTGCCGTGTCAGCGACGCGCCGTCATGGTCGGGCGCGATCGTGAGCATCGGGGAGCTGGTTCGCCTGTTGAAGAGTCCGTCCGCCGCGCCGTTGGCCGCGCTGCTGTCGAAAGCCGCGTGCGTGCGCTCCTACGGCGACCTCGCGAGTTCGGCGATGCTGCTCGACGGGTTGGCCGATGCCTTCATCGAGGGCGGAGTCAACGTCTGGGATCTGGCGGCCCCGAAGATCCTGATCGAGGAGGCGGGCGGCGTCTTCACCGACTTTGCCGGCCGATCGACGCCCGAGACCGGCAACGCGATCGCGGCGGGCCCGCGTCTCCACGCCGTCCTCGCCGCCGCGCTGCGGCCGTGACGCATCGCAAGCACCGAGCCGGACACGTTCTCCGGAGGACGTGCACGGCGCCGTACTGCTCCGCATTTCTGCGATGCTGCGGGACGCGATGATGCAAACACTCCGGCGTCTCATGCGGACGGCTCGATGGGGGCGTTCGTTCGCCATCGCGACTCTCCTGTGGATCGTGCGACCCGTTGCGCACGCCGAGGACCGAGTCGCCTCGATCATCCCCGTTGACCGTCGCATGGACTGGAAGCCCGGCATCCCGGGCGGAATTCCGGCGTATCCCGTCTTCACGAGCGCCAAGGCCCAACCCTATGGAGCCAAGGGCGACGGAAAGGTCGACGACACGGCGTCGATCCAGAGGGCCTTGGATGAGTGTCCCGAAGGCAAGGGCGTTCACCTTCCCGCCGGCACGTACCGCACGACGAAGCCGTTGAACATCGCGAGCGGCATCGTGCTTCGCGGCGATGGCCCGGAGAAGACGCGGCTGATCAACGAAGCGACGTCCGGGCATGCGATCTCCGTGTGCAACTACGACAACGAAAGCGGGAGCCGGGTCGTCGGGGGCGCCGTCAAGGGATCGACGATCGTCACGGTCGGGGACGCGTCGCGCTTCAAGGTCGGCGATCTGCTCCTCGTGGATCAGAGAAACGACCCGGACCTCGTGGAGATCGAGGGCGAGGGAGGAGTCTGTCGCTGGGCGGGGCGCGAGGGAGGCCTTCGCGCGATGGGGCAGTTGGTCCGACTCACGGGCAAGGACGGCAACACCCTGACGCTCAGCCGGCCGCTCGCCATCACGTTCAAGGACTCGCTCGCGCCCGAGGTCGTGCGGAGCTCGGACAGGGTCATCGTCCGGGCCGGTGTCGAGGATCTGTATCTGGAGACCACCCGGCGCCGGACGGACGAGAGCTCGTCGGTGAAATTCTGGAACACGATCCATTGCTGGGTGAGGAACATCGAGTCCGCCCGCGGCTGGTCCTTCGGTCACGTCACGCTCAAGCGCTCGCTCGCGTGCGAGGTGCGGGACAGCTACTTCCATCACGCGCACGCGTACGGCTCGGGCCACGGCTACGGGGTCCTCGTCACCGCCCAGAGCACGGACGCGCTCGTCGAGAACAACGCCTGCTATCACCTGAACTCGGGGCTTCAGGCGGCATGCAGCGGGCCGGGAAACGTGTTCGCCTACAATTTCTCCTTCCGCATGTTCGGCCGGGACTACCCCGAAACCGATTGGGCGCACGCGGACCTCTGCCAGCACGCGGCGCACCCCTTCCTCAACCTCTACGAAGGGAATCAGGTCGGCACCGTCTGCTTCGACTTCTACTGGGGATCGTCGAGCCACAACACGCTGTTCCGAAACGCCGTGGACATGCGAACGCTTCGAGCGGGCGGACAGCCGATGACCCGCAACATCGTCGGGCTGCGGATCGACAAGCGCAACCGCTTCGTCAACGCGGTGGGCAACGTGTTGGGCCACGACGGCATGAAGGGCGGAGTGCAGTCGGACGGACGCTCCGACTTCTCCTCGCCGTGGATCTGGAGTCTGGGTCATCCCGGCGATCCGCTGGTCTCCGGCACCCTCTTGCGCCACGGCAACCATGACTACGTGAGCGGGAAGACCCAGTGGGATCCGAAGATCGCCGATCACAGGCTCCCCGATTCGCTGTATCTCGCGGCGAAGCCCGCGTTCTTCAAGAACCTGCCGTGGCCCCCGATCGGTCCCGACCGGCGGCCGCTGGCGGGCTCCATCCCGGCGAGAGAGCGGTTCCTGAAGATCCCCGCGCCGGAGCGCGAGGCGCTGGACCTCCTGTATCTGGGCGAGTTCCAATCTGCAGCCGGTCGAAGTGCGGAGGCGAGGGCGGCATTTCAGGAGATCCTGGCGAAGTACCCGGGTTCCCCGTCCGCCCCCGTTGCGCGAGCCCACATCGACGCGCTCAAGTAGCGCCGAGGCGAGAGAACCGAACTACCGACCCGGCGCGTCGGCCTCCGACCGGCAAGCGAACGGAAGAAATCGCGACTCTCGTACTTTGGCTCCCGTACGTCGAACTCCCTAGGTCGACCGCTTCGGGCAGTCGTCCGCTTCCGGCGGACTCTTCTCGAGTCGTGCAACGTCAGCCAAATCCTGCGGACGGCCTGCGGCACGCTTGTTCTGAAGGAGCGCCGCGCGACCGATCACGTCGGCTTGGATCTCTCCGAATCCGACGGACTTCCGCCCCGGCCAGGCGTCGTCGAACTCGACGCCGTCGATCGTCGTCAGGATGTCGATCCGATTGGGCGGAACGCCGATTTGATACACGCTGCCCCGCGTCGCAAAGTCCCCGGCGACGAGACCGCGAAGCGGCGCTCCGAACTTCGCAAGGGCGCGAAAGACGCGCTCCGCGTTCTCGGCGGTCGGTCGAACCCAGAGGTCGATGTCCTTCGTCGCGCGCGGGAGTCCGTGCGCACCGACCGCATAGCCGCCTACGATCAGATACTCAACGCGTTCCGCGTTCAAAGTGCTCAACATGTCGCTGAAGTCTGGATTCAGCAATGTTCTCTCCCTTGAAGGCGTACGCGTCGACCGTAATCGTCCATACGAGTTCGACTCGCTCCTCGGGGGACAGGTCGGCTTCCAAGCGGTCGTCGTCCGGCCACGGGTCGCCGGGCTTCATGCGGATGAGGCGAGTCGGCAGGTGCGAGCGGTCCACGAAGTCACTCTATCCGAATCGGCGCGCGTCGGGAAACGCGGCAACGCGGCGTTCGGGCGTACGGCGCAGACACCCGTCACGAACGCGTGCGCCTGACCGGCCGGATTGAAATCGACCGGCCGGATTGAAATCGACCGGCCGGATTGACGGCCGGATCGAAGTCTACCGACCCGGCGTCGGAGACTCGGGGGCATAGGATGACTCGTCGAGGACGGCGCGTTCGAGCCGTTCGCGTTCCGCCTTCGGGAACTTCTCGAGTCGATTCGTCAGTTCCTCGACGCGCATCCCCGTGTCGTCGAGGCGAAGCCGCTGATGGGCGACCTTCGCGAGCGCCTGCAGCGTGGCGGACTCGGGGTGGTCGTCGGCCAGTCGATCGGCCTTGACCAGTGCCGCGCTCGAAAGCCCGAGCGACCAGAGCTTGCGGACCTCGAGTTCGCCCGCGAGCGCCTCGGGGAAGTCACAGTCCCTCAGGCGAGCGTCGAAGGTCGCGAGACCGGCCTTCGCGTCGACGTCCACGACGGTGAAGCGCGCCACGACGTGGTTGTCGTTGAGCGCACCCGACCCCCGATTGGCCCCGAAGAAGAGCCCCCAGGTCACGCGATTGCCGACGCGCAGCGCGTCCCGGACGACCTTCGGGATCGGCACGATCGTCGGTCCCTTGTGGTCGTCCCCTGCGGGTTCGAGATGGAGGAACGGCGCGCTGTACAGCACCTCGTCGCCCCGGCGGAACTCGAACGTTCCCGGCATGCCGTGGAGCGATGTCTCGGCGCCCGGCTCGATCTCGAAACCGCACTGCCCGAGATCTTCGATCCGCACGTTGCCGCGCGGGTAGACGAAGACGAGTTCCGACCCACCGGAGCGCGAGGCCTTGAACTGGTAGCCGAGCGTGTCGAGTTGGAGCGCGTGCGCGATCTCCAGTCTTGCGACGGGGTCGTCGAGGTTCTTGGGCACCATCGCGAACTCGCGCGACACCTCGGCCCCGGCCGACACGTCGATGTGCCGCGTGCGCTCGAGGAAGCCGTTCCGGCGCAGGACGACGTCGTAGGAGCCCGGCTTCAATGGCACCGAGAGCGGCGTCCGTCCGAGGCTCGAGCCGCCGACGAGCACCTCGACGCCGTCCGGAACGGAGGTCAGGTCGAGCCGGGCGCTTCGATTCGTCCAGAAGTACCCGGCGCCGATCGCGAGGAGCGCCGACGCGGCGGCGGCGAGTCCGATCGGGGTCCGGCCCCACCGCAGGATGCGCCGTGCCGAACTCACGGGACCGGCATGAACCTCGGCGTCACGTCCCGCCGCGACGAGGAGGAGATGGTCGCGCATCGACGCCGCGGACGGATAGCGGTCTTCGCGGCGCTTCTCGAGCGCCTTCATCGCGATTCCGGCGATCGACGCCGGACAACTCGGCGACACGGACCTGAGCGGCGCGGGACGCTCGGAGACGACACGCTTCGCCAGCGACTCGTACGTCGAATCGGGGAACACGGGCGTGTAGGCGATGGCCTCGTAGAGCGTGGCCCCGAGCGCGTAGACGTCGGCGCGCTCGTCCATTTCGGAGCGCCGCCCGAGCATCTGTTCGGGCGGCATGTAGAGCGGCGTGCCGATCGCGACACCGGTCCGCGTGAGTGCGAGACCCGTGTCAGCGCGGGCCAGCCCGAAGTCGGCGAGGACCATGCGGCCGTCGGGACGGACCATGATGTTGGACGGCTTGACGTCGCGATGGACGATCGGCCGGGCGGCGGTGTGGAGTTTTTCGAGCGCGTCGGCGATTCCGGCAAACTCGCGGCAGAGGTCTCGGAGCGGAGGAAGTCGCTTCGCCGCGATCAACGCCGAAAGCGGGCGACCCTCGACGAGCGCCATCGCGTAGAAGGGGTGACCCTCGACCTCGCCAGCCTCGAAGATCTCGACGATGTGGTCGTGGCGGACCTGCGCGGTCGAGTACGCCTCGTTGCGGAAGCGCTCACGCGACTCGGGATCGCGGTCGAAGCCGTCGCGCAGCACCTTCACGGCCGCCTTGCGGCCGTTCGCCTTGTGCGTCGCCTCGTAGACGACGCCGATCGCGCCCCGACCCAGTTCACGCACGAGCCGGTAGTCGCCGAAGTCGCGCGGCAGGATTTCGGGCGCGGGAGGATCGATGAAGTCGTCGAGCATCGCGTCGACCTGGACGAGATCGATGAACTCGGCGTGCGAATCGCCGAGTCGCTCGCGGTACGCGAGCACGTCGGGCGTGGCGCCGGTCGCCCGCTGATCTCGAACCCTTGCGAGGGCTTTGGCGACTTCGAGTTCGTGGCTGTCGTCGGTCATGGGCGCAATCGGAACCGGACGGCTTTACGTGGGACGATCAAGTAGTACGACTCGGTGCGGGGGCATGAATGCCCCGGACGGGCACGATGCGCCCCGCCGATCACCCATTGAAGCGGAATCCGCCCCTCGATGTTTCGCCGGAATGGACGAGTGCCGACACGTTCGTCGGGCAGCGTAGGGGTTCGTTCGTAGGCGCCTACCGGGCGATCGGGACGTGCCGGGGTCGATCGCGGCCGAATCGGCGACGGGACCGGCGTCCGACCGCCGCCGCGCTTCCTCGATCGCCTATCGGTGCGGGACCGGGACCTCGGCGTCGGAGCGCGTACCTGCGCCGTCGGGGCGAGTGTCGTCGTCGGCGATCGTGCTCGCAAGCCGATCCTGTTCGGCCTTCGGAGAGAGCTCGATCCGCCGTGTCAGGTCCTTCATGCGACTCGAGTCGGTGATCTTCAGTCGGATGTGGGCGAGCTTGGCGAGCGCCTGGAGGGTGCTGGAGTCCGGATGGGCGTCGGCGAGCGGGTCGGCCTTGGCGAGGGCGGCGGTCATCAACCCGTGCTTCCACAACTCACGCACCTCGAACTCGCCGGCCACTTCCGGGGGGTACTCGAGCTTGGCGAGGCGGGCCCCGAACTCGGCGAGGGCCGCGTCGGCGGTGGTGTCCACCACCGTGAATTTCGCGATCACGTCCCGATCCTTCGAGGGCCCCTTCCAACGAAGGCCCCAGGTCACGACGTCGCCCACGCGGAGTTGGCGGCGGACGTCCTTCGGGAACGGCCGGACGTTGCGACCCGCACGATAGTCACTGCCGAACGCCTCGCGATGGAGCGGGGGCTCGCCCGCACGGCCGAACTCGAGCGTCCCGCCTTCCTCGGGGATCCCGGCCTCGGAGTCGAACTCGAAACCGTATTGATCGAGGTCGGAGATCCGGACGCTGCCTCGGGGATAGGCGAAGACGAGCGGCGTGCCGGAGCCGCGGGTCCTCTCGAATCGATAGCCCAGCGTGTCGACCCGCAGCGACTCCGCGATGGCGAGGCGGGCGATCGGGTCGTCGAGATCCTTGGGTACCAGCGCGAACTCGATGAGTTGTTTTTCGCCGGCCGACACCGTCACGTGCCGGGGTCGTTCGACGAAGCCGTCTCGGCGCAGGAAGATCTCGTAGGAGCCCGGCTTCAACGGAAGCGAGAGCGGGGTGCGACCGTACGTCGTACCGCCGACCCACACTTCGGCGTCGCCGGGGAGCGAGGTCATGTCGAGCCGCGCGGGTCGGTGGGTCCACCAGAGCGAGGTGCCGATCACCAGCAATCCCGAGGCCGCGGCCGCGAGGCCCGACGGCGTGCGAGCCCATCGGAGCACGCGGCGAACGGGGCTCACCGGGCCCCCGCGAACGCTCTCGTCCTTCCCCTCCGCCACGAGCAGGAGTTGATCGCGCATCGCCCGAGCGGTCGGATAACGGTCTTCACGCCGCTTCTCGAGCGCCTTCATGGCGATCCGCTCGACCGCGGCGGGGCAATTCGGCGCGACCGTGCGCAGCGACAACGGCCGCTCGGAGATCACCTGCTTCGAGACGATCTCGAGCGTCGAGGGGGGGAACACCGGTCGAAGCGCGACGGTTTCGTACAGCGTCGCGCCGAGCGCGTAGACGTCGGCGCGCGCGTCGATTTCGTCGCGACGCCCGAGCATCTGCTCGGGGGGCATGTAGAGGGGCGTCCCGATCGCCACGCCGGTGCGGGTGAGCGCCAATCCATTGTCGGCGCGTGCGAGTCCGAAGTCGGCGAGGATCATGCGGCCGTCGGGCCTGACCATGATGTTGGAGGGCTTCACGTCCCGGTGGACGATGGACGGGCTCGCGTCGTGGAGTTTGTCGAGCGCGTCGGCGATCCCTGCCAACTCCCGGCAGAGGTCGCGCATGGGGGGAACCTCTTTCGAGGCGATCAGGGCCGACAGCGGCCGCCCCTCGACGAGTCCCATCGCGTAGAACGGGCTCCCACCCACCTCGCCGGCCTCGAAGATCTCGACGATGTGATCGTGGCGGACCTGCGCCGTGGCATAGGCCTCGTTGCGGAAGCGTTCGCGGGCCTCCGGGTCGCGGTCGAACCCGGCGCGCAGCACCTTGATCGCCGCCTTGCGACCGAGCGTCTTGTGCCAGCCCTCGTAGACGACGCCGATCGCGCCCTGACCGAGTTCGCGCACGAGGCGATAGCCGCCGAAGTCGCGCGGGAGCCTCTCGGGGGCGGGCGGATCGGTGAAGTCGTCGATCAATTCGTCCACCTGCAGGATGTCGACGAAATGACCGTGCGACTCGCCCAATCGGTCCCGGAACGCGAGTACGTCGGGCGTCTCCCCGCGCGCCCGTTGGACCTGGATCGCCGCCAACGCATTGGCGACTTCCAGTTCTCGGGGCGACTCGGACATGGGATCAGCTCCGCCCATGGAAGCGGGAAGCGCGCACGTCAGTTTCTCCCCGGCGACGTCTCGAGGAGCGATCGAAGTTCCTTCAACGCGCGACAATAGAGGACGCGCACGGCGTTCTCGGAGCGCCCCATGATCCGCGCAACGTCGTCCACGTCCCGGGATTCGAGTTTGTAGAGCGCTACGACGGTGCGGTAGTCGTCGGGCAGGCGTGCGATCGCCTGATGGAGGCGGGCGATCGATTCGACGCGGACGGCCGCCTGTGAAGGCGACAACTGCGAGCCCGCCGTGGGTTCGATCTTCTGGCGCTTCTTCGCGCCGTGGAAGTCGACGAGATCCTTCAATTTGTGGTCGGCGACCACGAACACCCACTTGAAGAA
Source organism: Planctomycetia bacterium (assembly GCA_031401505.1). Classification (GTDB taxonomy): domain Bacteria; phylum Planctomycetota; class PLA2; order PLA2; family JAEUHO01; genus JANNRO01. The sequence continues at coordinate 4,148 of JANNRO010000426.1, read as the reverse complement.
CGAGCGATCGGGAGGGCCGGAGTACGAGTGGAAGTCCTTGTGGATCGCGAGGAGGATTTCCTGTGCCGCGTCCTCCGGTTCGAGATTCGAGCGCAGCGCCGCGGACATGCGCGACGCGCACCACAGGACGAGCCTCGGGCGCAGCCGCTCGAGGAGCGATCCCACGTCGTCGCCAGAGCCGACGAGGGCCGCGCCGAGCAGCCGCTGGGTTTCCTGAACGTCCACGGGGGGCGGGATTCTATCGGGAGCGGGCGAAATCGAACATGGCGAGGTGTCGGGACGGTGCTTCACTCCCCGTGCCTCTTTCTCCACGTGGAGTTTGATCGATGCGAATCGGCGCTGTTTTCCTCGTGTTCGCGTCGATGGCGGGGTTGGCGGGGATGGCGGCGACGTTCGACGCGGGGTCGTGCGTGCGAGCAGACCCGCCGACGACGGCGATCCGGTTCGCGAAGGCGAGGTACCTGGGCCACGGCATGTTCGCCGCCCCTCGATGGCCGCTCGTCGCCGACGTTGATGGCGACGGCTTCGCCGACTTGATCGCGGTCGATCCGACGGCGCCCGGCATCGTCGATGTCGCGCGGAGCGTGCGCGGCGGCAAGTTCCGCGCACCCGAGGCCGTCGCCCGCGATTTCGGTGACGGACTCGTCGACGCGTGGACTCGACCGGGCACCGACCGACGCGCGGAAATCGTCGCGGAACGAAAGGACGGCACTCGACGCGTCGTGGCACTCGACGCGGACGGACATTGGTCGGCACGTGACGAGGCGATCCCCTCCGCGAAGGAGTCCGCACGCGCGGCCCGTTCGGCGACGCGGGTCGAGGGCGACTTCGATGGCGACCGTGCCGCGGATGTCGTGGAGAACGGTCGGTTGACGCTCCACGGCGATCCGGATCACCCGATCGAGATTCCGCTCCTTGGCGAACTGCCCGCGGGTGCCGTGCTCGCCGCTGGAGACCTATCGGGCGACGGACGGGCCGATCTCGTCGTCGTGCGACGCGACGATGCGTGGCGCGTCGGCGCCGACATCCTCGCCTATGTCGCCTGTCGAGACGGAGATGCCGACGAAGACGGCGACGGACTCGACCGGGCGACGGAGGCGCGCCTGCGCTCAGACCCGCTCGACGCCGACACCGATCACGACGGACTGCTCGATGGGGCGGAGGTGCACGGCGAAGGCGCGCTCGATCTGGCCGCGATGGGGGCCTCGCCGGTGCATGCGGACGTGTTCGTCTACGTACAGCGCGTCGACGCGCTCGACGGGAGCATGTGTCATCGTGAGGTGGAGCGGGCGGCCTCGTATTGGGCCTCGCTGCCGAACGCGAATCCCGACGGCACGTCGGGGATTCGCCTTCATCCCGTCTGGCTGCCGCCGATTCCGAAGGCGCTGGCCGGCAAGCCGTGGTGGGACCACGGCAACGCGAATCTCCCGGCGCTCGCGCGTGGCGTCGCGCATTACATGGTGATCGGGGAGGGCGGCGGCGGGCAGTCGTCGGAACTCGGAGACATGGGCGGATGCGGCGGGGGCGCGCTCTACGCGACGTTCCTCCACGAATTCGGCCATCAGGTGGGGTTGACGCACGCGGGAGGACCGCTTCCCGGGCTTTGCCCGACCTACACGTCGCTGATGTCGTACGCCTACTCCTACGCCTTCGATGGCGACCCGAGCCGCATCCACTACAGCCGGGGCGCGCTCTCCTCGATCGCGCTCGACGAGACGCGCCTCGTCGAGCGACTGCCGCTTCCGATCGACCGCGTGCGCTTCCTCGGCAACCAGCCCTTTCGCTTCTCGCTCGAGGCCGACGGCACGTCTACGAAGATCGATTGGAACCGTGACGGGGCGTTCGACAAGGGGGCCGTACGCGCCGACGTCACCGACGTCTACGGCGCCGACGGCGGCGAGCGCTTTTCCGTCGGGAAGACCGTGTTCGCGCCCGTGCTCGTCGAGCATCGCGACGACGCGATCCTCGTCTCGACCCGTCGCGACGGGAAACTCGTTTGGCGTCGCTGCCTCGGCGTCGGGAAATGGTCGGACGAGACCGTCCTCGCGTCCGTCGTCCCTTCGGGCGATCCCGCCGCCGTCTCGCACGGAGGACGGCTTTGGCTCTTCGTCCCGACGGCCGAGGGTGTCGCGGTCCTCTCCGCGAACGACGCCGCCGGGCTCGCGGCGACGAAGCCCGAGATCCTGCCCGATACGACGGGGGCCTCGGTCAGCGCCGCGGGGTACGGCCCACGCGTCCTCTTGCTGCTTTGGGACGGGCCGCACGCGCCGATCCGAGTCACCGACGTCAGAGTCTCGAAATCACCGTCTCCGCTCGAGACGCTCGGCGAACTCACGAGTTCGTTCGCGCCGGGGGCGGTCGAAGATCCCGTCACCCAGGAACTGGTGGTGGGGGTGGGGGCGACGCGCACGCAGGACGGACGTGCGCGCGCATCGTGGCGCGTCCATCGGTTTCGGTTCCTGTCCGATCGGTGGACGGGGAGTTCGTCGCGTACCGTCGGCGGAGACGCGAGCGGCTGGTGCGGGAATTCCCGGCCCGTTCTCGCGATCGAGCGAGACGCCTCGGCGGTCGTCCCGGGGCGGCTTCATTTCATCGCGCGCGGCATGGGACCCACGTCCGACGACCCCGTCTGCTTCTATGAAGCGATCACGATCGGCGATGCGTCGCAGGACGACGGCTGGCGACTTCGGCGCTTCTACGACGAATGGACGACGACGAAGTCGCCGATCGGCGCGTGCTTTCACGACGGCGACCTGCTGCTCGCATTTCGCTGGTTCGGCAACGTCCGCGGTGACGAGGACGACAACCTCCTCGTTTCGCATCGCGGGCTCGGCATCGACGGGACGGAACTCAGGGACTTCGACGACGTCGCGCAGATCGCGAACATCGGCCTGTCGCATTCGATTCCCTGGCGGCACGCGTCGGCGAAGTGAGGCGTCCCGGAGTCGGACGCGGAAGGGCGCGCGAATTCGGGCGAGCGAGCGACCGCGCCGACGTCCGGGTACGCTCGGGGTCCGTCCGGATGGATCGTGGAGCCTCGATGCGTGCCCGTTTGCCCGCTCTGATCCTCCTGAGCTTCGGTGCGTGCGGCAGCGTCGGATGCGGTGGGGGCGGCGGGGGAGCCCCGGGATCGGCGCCCGTGCCGTCGATCGTCGGGATTTCGCCTGCCGAGGGCTGGCGCGGCGACGCGATCGAGTTGACGATCACGGGGGTCGCAACCCAATGGTCGGGCGCGACGCCGCCGGCATTCGCCCCGGGCGACGATTGGATCGTCGATTCGCTGACCGTCGAGAGTCCGACGGTGCTCCGCGCGCAACTTCGCGTGGCGTACGACGCGGCGCTCGGCAACCGTCTGCTGTTCGTCGGCGTCGGATCGGCGCTCGTTCCGACACCGGAATTCCGCGTGAAGGCGCCGATTTCCGCCTCGTGGTTCTCCCAGCCGTTCGTTCGGTCTTCGGCGCTCGTGGGCGTGCTCGCCGTCCATCGCCCGGGCGACGTCGTGGACGGACCGGTCGTCGCCCGGGCATCCGACGGTTCGTTCCTGCCGCTATACCTCGACGATCCACGCGGGTTCATCGTCATCCTTCCCGAGGACGCGCCGCTCGGGGTGTTCGACCTCCACGTGCACCGCACGGGCGCCGACGGCGAGTCGATGTTCCGACTGCCCGGCGGCCCGATCGCGCCACGCCAGACGGTGTTCTCGACGTTTCCGAGGCAGGTCGCGCTGCCGACCTCCGACGGGACCGCGCTCCATCGCCACACGACGACCAACGACGGCTTTCTCGAGTTCCCGATGACGTCTTCGGATCCGACGCTGCCGATCCACTTCCTCTACCCGCACGCGAGCCCATTCGCGCCACCCGTCATCGGGAGGGCACCGATGCTCTATGGAAGCGGTGGCGGGGGGCCCCGGGCGATCGCCCTCGCGGGCGAGACATTCGACGTCGTCGTGTTCTCGGGGCACACTTCGTACGCGATCGACGTGATCGAGACCCCCGTCGCGCCCGTTGCCGAGATCGAGCCCAACGACACCTCCGCGACGGCGCATGCGCTCGTGCTGCCGGCGCTGGTGTCGCCCGCCTCGATGGTCGCCGAGACCGGCGTCGATTGGTTCTCGTTCACGGTGGGGGCGGGGGACGTCGGGAGGG
>JANNRO010000425.1:0-1692 GCA_031401505.1 Planctomycetia bacterium | reverse complement strand
GCGGAGATCTTCGAAATCACGCGCCAGGGCTTCGATTTCTACGAGGCGTTCTTCGGCATCCCCTACCCGTATCACAAGTACGACCAGTCGTTCGTGCCCGACTACAACATGGGCGCGATGGAAAACGTCGCGTGCGTCGTGCACAGCGACCGGTTCCTCTTCCGCCACTCGGCGACCGAAGCCGAGCGCCGCAACCGTGCCAACGTGATTCTCCACGAAATGGCGCACATGTGGTTCGGCGACCTCGTGACGATGGAGTGGTGGGACGACCTGTGGCTCAACGAGTCGTTCGCCACCTACATGGCGACGCTCTCGATGGTGAGCGCCACGCGTTTCAAGGACGGCTTCGAGGCCTTCCAGCAGGACGACAAGCGCTGGGCCTACTGGCAGGACCAGCTGCCGACGACGCACCCGATCGCGACCGACGTCCCCGACACGGTGAGCGCGTTCACGAACTTCGACGGCATCACCTACGGCAAGGGCGCGTCGGTCTTGAAGCAGTTGGCGTTCTTCGCGGGCCCCGACGCCTTTCGAAAGGGCGTCGCGACCTATCTCTCACGCCACGCGCATCAGAACGCGCGTTTTGAGCACTTCCTCGCAGCCATCGGCGAAGCGGCGGGCAAGGACCTGCGTCCGTGGGCGAAGGTCTGGCTTCAGACGTCGGGCGTCAACGGCGTCGGACTCGAGACCCGCAGCGAAAACGGAAAACTGGCCGAGGTCACGCTCGTCCAGACCCCGGGCAACGGGGACGCGACGTTGCGCCCCCATCGACTGCTCGTGGCGGCGTATGCGAAGGATGCCGCCGGTCGCACCGCCGTCGTGCGTTCGGCCGACGTCGTGATCGAGGGCGCCCGGACCCGCGTCCCGGCCTTCGACGGGCTCCCGACGCCGCTGTTCCTGGTCGCGAACCACGAAGACCACGCCTACGCGAAGACCTATCTCGACGAGGCGTCGCTCGCGTACACGACCAAACATCTCGATACGCTGCCGACCTCGTTCCTGCGCGCCGACATCTGGTCGTCGGTCTGGACGATGGTGCGCGACCAGAAGACCCCGCCGTCGTCGTACGTCGATCTCTTCCTCGCGAAGGCTCCGCTCGAGACCAACGACAAGCTGCTCTCCGGGCAGATCGCGAATCTGAAGACGACGCTCGACGTCTACCTCGACGACGCCCACCGCGGGCCCGCGGTCGCGCGGGCGCAGTCGGTCGCCGCGAAGGCGTTCCGCGCCGCCCCGGCCGGCTCCGATCTCCAGAAGGTCTGGTTCGGCGCGATGGTCGGAACGGCCGAGTCGCGCGAGGCGCTCGACGGGCTCGTGGCCCTCTTCGAAGGGACCGAAACGGTCGCGGGCTTCCAGTTGGACCTCGAGAAGCGCTGGGCCATCGTGACGCGGCTCTCGGCCGCCGGTCACCCGGTCGCGGCCAAGGCGCTCGACGCCCAGAAGAAGGCCGACGGGTCCGAACGCGGCGAACGAGCAGCGTTCAAGGCCGCGGTCGCGCGCCCGGACTCGGCGGCCAAGACCGACGCGTGGACGCGCTTCACGACCGACAAGGCGACGCGCCTCGATCTGCTACGCGACGGCATGGGGAGTTTCCACTGGCCCCACCAGCGCCCGCTGACGGCGCCGTTCACGAGCCGCTACTTCGCCGAGATCGTGGACGCGACGAAAGATCGCGACCTCCACTTCGGCTCG
>JANNRO010000424.1:0-1989 GCA_031401505.1 Planctomycetia bacterium | reverse complement strand
GCGACGACGACGATGACCTCGTCGCCGGGCGTGGCTTCGTCCACGTACGCCTTGATGCACGCAGCGAGAGGCTCGCCGACGCCGTGCGATGCGATGACGACCGAGACGCCGGATTCCGTGATTGCCACGTCGCCTCCGTGCGGTCGAGCCTACGTCCAATGAGAGGCGCTCTGCCCCTCGCCGAACACGCTGCCCCAGGCCTCCCCGATCGCCCAGGCCACGAGCAGGCAAGCCGTGAAGGGGAGGCTCTTGATCAACGGGCCGATGTGCCCGCTTCGGGCGGCACCGCGGGCGATGCGCAAGCCCTGCGCGAAGGGGACGAGGGGCGCGAGAACCACCCGTTTCAACCTCGCGAACACTCCGCGGCCCGCGACGCGTCGTCCGCCGTAGAGGCGCCCGTGATGGAGCATGCCGCCACATGCGCCCCAGAACGGACGCTTGTTGACGTCGTACACGACGGCCGACGGTTTCCACTGAAGCACCTCGCCCTTGGCGAGGAGCCGCGCATGGACCTCGACCTCCTGGAAGTTGTCCGGGATGACGCCGAGCGCCGCCGTCACGCGGGACACCCGATAGGACACGTTCGCCCCCGGGAGTTCGTGCACCGGACCCTCGGCACCGGACCCGAAGAAGCGACCGTACTCGCAGAACGTCAACGCCCAGTCCCGGGCTCGCCCGCCGTTTCGACGAATCGGGCCACCGACTGCAGCGGCGACGCCGCTCGCGTGCGCCTCGAGGAGCGCGGCAGCCCACCCGTCCGACGGCACGCAGAAGTCTTCCGTCAGGGCCACGAGGGGCGCACGAGCGGCCTTCCATCCCGCGGAGCGGAGCAGCGGCACCGACGTGCCGACGGGGAGGGTGACGATTCGCACGCCCGGCCGTGAAGCGTCGGGCGCACCGGTTCGCGTAGTCGCAAGCACGATTTCCAGGTCGCCCCGTTCGAGATCGGCGCGGAGCACGTCGAACAGTGCCGGAGGCGGTCCCGACGCCCGGGAACCCGCGACGACGACGGTCAATTTCGGATCGTGCTGCACGTCAATACACCCGTTCACAGGACCGACCGGCACCGAACCAGTATCCCAGCCATTCTCCCGAACCCCAGCTTGCACAGATCGCGATCAACGGCAGGGCCGCTTTCGGGAGCAGCCGGCGACGCCCCGGGTGGCGGAGCGCACGAACGAACTGCTTGACGACCAGAATCCCGATCACGGCCGGTGCGCCGAGTCGATAAAGCCATCGGCGCGCACGACTCGAGCGCTTGATCCGCATGGCGCCGAAACACCGGCCGTAGTGGTGACGCGAACTACAGAACGGGAGCAGCCGGTGATGAGTTTCATGCGCGACGCGCATCGCGGGAACCACGTGAAAACTGCGCCCGAGCCCGCGCAGTCGCTCGTGGAAGAACGGCTTCCAGAACCCGGCGACGAGCAGATCGGCGCAGTCGTCCACGAGCGCCGACCGTCGATACGCCACGTTGTTCCCGGGGAGATCTCCGTCGGTCGGGCCGGAGCTCATGGGAGGTGCGAACGCGCCGTACTCGAAGAGGTAGGCCGCGCAGTTGACCGCGGAGGCGCTTCCGCCCCGCTCGACCACGCCGCCGATGCCGGCGACACCCTCGTCGGCCGGGTAGTCGCTGAGGATCGACTTGATCCACCCCGGCCGGGCGACGTCGGACGGATCGAGGATGGCGACCAGCGGCGCCCGACTGGCGCGGATCGCGGCCGCCTTGAGCACAGGCATCGGCGCCGGGTCGAGCCGCAGGTGCCGGATGGCAGGATCGGTCGCCGAGACCGACATCAGCGACGTGCCCCCCGACCCATCGGCAAGCAGGATTTCCACGGCCTCGATGCGCTCCTGGGTGCGGAGCGAGGCGAGCGCGGCCTGACACTGCGCCGGATTCTCGCGAGCGAACACGACGACCGACACGCGCGGGACGGAACTATCCACGGGGCTCTACGGCCGACGCCGATCGGCGCCTCAATGGACGCT
>JANNRO010000423.1:0-10155 GCA_031401505.1 Planctomycetia bacterium | reverse complement strand
GCGGCCGCCGACGCCGTCGAAGGATCGGTGAAGAACCGCCCGACGTTGCCGAGCGAGGCGATCGCCTGGTTGCGTTCGATGAAGCGATGGTCGTCATAGACGAAACCGTGCCCCCACGCACGCGCATGCGCGAGCAGCGCGGCGAGGACGACGATCCAGACCGAGAGGCGTGCGCGCGACGTCACGGGGCGACGGGCCTCCTCGAACGCGCGAAGCCGGCGTCGATCACGGACGCGAACGCGCCCGAGGCTTCGCCGACGGAGATCGACGCCATGCAGACGTGAAGGCGGCATCGGCTCGAACGGTAGTTGTCGGCCGTCAGGCACGGACTGCATGGGAGCGCCTTGTGGAGCGCCCGCGATCCGGCCGTCAACGGCCCGTACAGCACCGGCGTGTTGGGGCCGAAGAGCGCGAGGACCGGACGCCCCAGCGCGGACGCCAGATGCACCGGTCCCGTGTCGTTGCTCGCGACGGCGACGGCACGCGAGATCAGCGCGACGAGCCCCGCGACCGAAAGCCGCCCTGCCAACGACACGGTGCGAGCACCCGCCGCGCGCGCCACGCGCGCGCAGAGTCCGCTCTCCGCCGCCGATCCGGTCACGATCGCGCGAAGCCCCCGCCGCTCGACCGCGAATCGCGCGAGCGCCGCGAAGCCCGCCTCGGACCAGCGCCGCCCGGGGAAGTTGTCGCCCGAGCCCGGATGCAGCACGACCCAGTCGCCGGCGCCGATCCTCGAATCCACGTCGGAGCCGGTGGGCGCGCTTTGACCGGCGATTGCGCCCGGCTCGAGGATCGCACCGACTTCGGCGAGTCCATCGGCCGTGGGTACGAGGCCACCGGGCACGTACGGCCCGGGAGAGACGCCGGCCGCCTCGGCCACGTCGCGAAACGACCGCGAGGCGTGTACGTCGGCGCGGAAGGGTACGCGCACGTTCAACAACGAATCCCGCGCACGAAACGAACTGGCGAATCCGATGCGCTGGGGGACGCCCCCGACGCGCGCAAGCAACGACCCGGCACAGGAAAACTGCTCGAAGTCGATCGAGATCGTGGGCTTCGACGCACGAATCCGCCGAACCGCGCGCAGGAGATCGGCGGCGAGCGGTCCGTATCCCGTCGGCCGGAGAAAAATCACGTCGTCGGCCAGGTCGCCGACCAACGCCCGATTCGCGGCGAGCGTGACGATCGTCGTGCGCGCGTTCGGCCAGCGACCGCTGAGGTCGCGCACGATCGGACGCAGCAAGGCCCAATTGCCGAGTCCCCAGAACTTGATGATCAGGAGCCCGTCCACGTCGCCGATCGGCGCGGGCTCGGACACCAGCCGTCGGACCGCGTCGACGGTTCCGAGCACACCGGCAAAGGCGCTGCCCGCGACGCGATCGACCCACTTCGCGGCCCCGAGGTTCATGCCGGACTCGAGTGGAGGGCGGGGGTCGCGGCCGAAGGACGGAACGGCCCGCCTTGCGGGAGCACGAGGTTCATCTCGGTGTGGCAATTCCAGAGGCACGCGGTGCACCCCGCGAGCCGGTCGCGCTCCCGCTGGTACGCCTTCGAGCGCCACAGCGGCGCCAACGGCAGGCGTCCGGCCGGGCGATGCCGCTCCATCAGCGGAAAGCAGGGGAAGACGTCGCCGTAACAATCGACGACCACGGACGCGTAGGGGGCGTAGCACTTCAGCGGCGACGGCTCGCCCCGCAACGCGCGTGGGAGCAGATCGAGATACGCCGTGCTGTTGTCGAGGACCCCTCGACGAGCGAGTCGCTCGAGCGCCTCGCGTCCGCGCGCCGCCCGATCGCCCGCGACGGCGGGTTCCTTCTGCCCGAAATCATGGACCGGAATCACGCCGATCCGATCGGCGCCGGCCTCGAGCGCCACTCGGGCCGTCTCCTCGACGCGATCGACGTTGTGCGTCGTCAAGACGGTGACGACCGTCAGCTTCGGCATCGTCGTGTCGCGACCCCGACGCCGCGTCTCTCGCGCCCGCTTCAGCGCCGCCAGCGCACCGATCGCGTTGCGAAACGCACCGGGGCGCCCGCGCGCCTTGTCGTGTTCGGCGGCCGTCGCCGCGTCGAGGCTGACGTTGATGCTCTTCACGCCGGTATCGAGCAACGCGGTCGCGGACGTGTCGTCGACACGAAATCCGTCCGTGTTGAGATGCATGTGAAGGCCCAGGCTCGTGCCGTACGACAGCAGTTCGAGGAGATCGTCACGCAGCATGGGCTCGCCACCCGTGACGCCGACCCCGAGCGTCCCGATCGCGCGAAAATCGCGCAGCACCCGACGGAACTCGGCCGTCGAGAGTTCACGATCGCCCGCCTTGCGCCTCGCGATCGCGCGATCGGGCAGGTCACAGACCCGACACCGCAGATCGCATCGGTAGGTGACGAGCAGCGTCCCGAGACTCGGGCCCGCCAGCGGGCGACCGCGAATCGGCGAGAGGGCGGTCTTGCCCCAGCGAGCGAGGAGTCCCACGATCGAGCGCCAGTCGCCGTGAGAGGCGCGAGCCGCGATGACGTCGAGGTATTGCCGACGAAGCCTCATGCGTCGCCGCGTTTCTCGACGAGCTTCTCGGCGCGCGTCGAATCCGGCGACGCCCCGCTCGTCGCGCCGGCGAATCGTGGCGCGGCGGCATCCGTCGGATACTCGGTGCAGGTGGCGCACAGCGGCGGCAGCTGCCCCGAGGCGTGAGCCCGCCGCAACGCCCGGATCGGGGCGCCGTTCCAGATCGAGGTCAGCGACTCGGCGCTTGCGTCTCCGACCGCGAGCACGCCGTCGTGATCGACGCAGCAGACGGTGCATCGCCCGTTCTGGAGCACGACGAGGCCCCCTCGCCAGGGCTCCCTGCATCTCGTCCGACGCACCCCCTTCGTCAGCAGAGGGATGGTCTGCACGCGATCGACCACGCCCTCGAACGTGCGTCGGAACTCGGCGGCGCCGGACTCGGTTTCGGGTGCGACGACCATGGAAACGTCGATCGCCGTCGGTGAGCCGACCCGATCGCGCGCCGCGACCAAACGTTCGACCGCGGCGGCGGTCGCGGCCAGGGGGATCCCTCGGATCGCCTCATGCGTCGCTGCATCGCCGTCGATCGAAACCGTCACCCGATCGACGCCTGCCCCTAGCAGCAAACCGATCCGGCGTTCGTCGAGCAACGTGCCGTTGGTCGTGACGAGCGTGCGAGCGCCACGACGCGCCGCCTCCGTCGCCAATTCCGAGAACTTCGGATGGAGCAGGGGTTCGCCCCACTGGAAGAGGAGCACGAACTCGAGTCGCCCCGACCCGTCGAGCGCCCGTCGAAACAACGCTTCATCCATGTGCCCCTTCGGTCGCGCCATGCGCCCGTCGGCGGTCGGACAGAACGTGCACTTCAGATTGCAGCGGTTGGTCAGCTCGAGATTGGCGCTCACGAGGAACGGAGCGCGGTCGCGACCGAAGCGGTAGGCGAGTTCGTTGAAGACCCCCGCAGTCACCGCACGCATCGACCGATACCGGATGGCGATCGGTACGGACATCTCGGGCCGCCGCAGATAGACGCGCGCGACAAGCCAGCCGATCCACCGCGCCAGGAGCGGCGGCCCGCGCCGCGCACGACGTCCAACCGGCGGGATGGCCGCGCCGGAGGTGCGGGTCATCCGCGCCGCCGACTCCGAGCCCGGGGCCGCGGCGACTTCGGACCCGACGGCTGCGACCCGGTCGACGACATCGGCGCGCGAGTTCGGCGGGGCATGCGACCGGATGTTCACGGCGTCCATTCAACCCGACCGACGTTGCCGCGACGCCGCCGGATCGAAACCCGAGCGCACGGACGTCCCCGGCCACGCGACCGCCGTCGAGCGCACGACCGTCCCCGATCGGGAGCGCGCTCCCGATCGGGACCCGGCGCTATTTCGAGAACGGAATCGTGAAATCGAGGATCTGCGGCATCGGGTGAATGGTCTGGTCGAAGTCCGGGTTGTTGCCCGGAACCGCATCCGCACGATTCACGAAGAAGCGCCAGCGCCAACGCACGAAGACCTTGTTGTTGAGCGAAATGAGATTCGTGGTCCACGCGGTGACGCCCGTGCCCTGGGTCGCGGCCAACGTGCCGCCGCTCAGCGCGTCGGCACCCTGGAACTCGAGGATCGCATTGAAATCGAGCCCCGCGCCGACCAGGAGACCGACGCCAGCCAACGTGGGGAAGTTGTCGTCCCAGAACGGCGCCGAGAAGGTCGTGACGTTCGTCACGAAATCGAGCCAGTGGCTGACGCCCTGACTCGTGACGTCCACCGTGGGCTTGTAGGAAGCCGACGTGACGCCCGCCACGGGAGTGAACGTCGCGCCGCCCGCGACCGTCGGAGCCACCGCGGCGGCCATGTCGGTCGAACCGGCGAAGGTCATCAACGCGATGCGACCCACACCGCCGGTGCCACCGTTCTGGACTGCCGCCGTGCCGCCGGAACCGCCGAGCGCGGTGAAAACCGCCGTCGCCGCGACCGACATCGACGTGCGAGCCTGGAGAAGGATCGCGCCGCCCGATCCGCCGCCACCCGCGCCGCCGGACCCCGTGCCGACCGCCGCGTCATTGAGCACACCGCTGATGTACGGGGTGTCCGCATTGGCACCGGCTCCACCGGGCTGGCCGTCGGCCCCGAGATCCACCGAATGGATCAACCCGGCCGACGCGTACGTGTTTCCGCCACGGGCGCCGTCGCAATGGATCTCGCCACCGACCGTGATGGTGTCGGCGATGATCCACACGGCCCCACCACCGCCACCGCCGCCACCGCCACCGCCACCGTCGTCACCCGACGAAATCTGGCGCGTAGCCACCACGGTCGTGACCGTGGAATCGCCCGTCTCGCTGGCTCCGTTGTCGTCTTCCAGACCACCACCGCCGCCGCCCGCACCGCCGGCCAAGTCGGCGCTCGGCTGGAAGCAACGCTGAGGCGAGAACAACGCGAGGGCTCGCGTGAAATCGACCGTACCCGAGACTCCACCGCCATTCGCGGCACCCGTTCCGGGCGCGCCGACCGCGCCGTAGCCGCCGCCGCCGCCGCCACGGTTGACGCCGGTGTCGCCGCCTGCACCCAAGCCGCCGACGGTGAGGGTCGTCGCGGTCCCGTAGACGTTCAAGCCCGGCGAGCCGGCAAGCGCATCACCGCCCGTCGGCAAGCCCAGCGCCGGTCCGCCGATGCCTCCCATGCCGCCTCCGGCCGTCGACGCGCCGCCGTCGCCCGACGACGGAATGGCGGCCGGCGTAAACGCCGCGCCGACCGAGTACTCGGCGGTGCCGTCCGTGTCGATGCCCGGTCCGCCCTTGGAACCGTTGGCGTTGATCGTGCCGTTGATGACGCACGCGCCGCGAACGAGGATCAGGACGGGGCGTGAACCGACGAGCGTCAACGTGGCCGTCGCCGGGAGCGTAAAGTCGGTGAACTCGAAGACGCCGTCGTTGTTGAAGTCACCACCGTCGCTCGAGAGCGTCGTGTTGCTGGCCGCGGGCGGATTGAACGAGAGGTCGTCGCCGTTGCCGAGGTACGGCGCGAAAACGGCCTTCAGACGGCCCTGCCCGTCATCGAGTAGCGTATTCGCCCGAATGTCCGGCAGTCCGACGGCCGCGGGATTGTCGAGGAAGCGATACGCCCCGTTCCAGTTGGCGGTCGTAGCCTGTCCCGGCTGGGACTGCGCCAGCACGAACCCCGCGCCCCCCGCTGCGGGTGACGTCGGGATCGCAACCGTGAGGTTTCCGGCTCCCGCACCGGGCGTCGAGAACGTGAACAGCGAGTCCAACTTTTCGGAGACGTTGTTGCCGAAACTCTCGGTGATGGAGTTCGGCGTGATCGGCAGTTCGAGGGTGCGGAAGTACATCCGGAATCCGGGCGCGATCTTGCCGACGATCGCCGTCTCGATCGCGGCGTACCCACCGGGCGCCGGATTGGGTCGATCCGACGTGACGACCAGATTGCCAGCGAGGTCGCGCACGCCCTGGATGTTGATCAGATACGTACCCTGAGGCTGGGGGCCCGTCGGAACGAGGATGACCTCCGTCTTCGTCAGATCCTGGACGACGGTCGGCTTGGTGGTTTGGACCTGAACCGGGATCGCGATCGGCACCGCATCGCCGTCGCCGACACGCCATAGTTGGACGTTCAGCGAAAACTGGGTCGTCGGAACGTACGGCGTCACCGAAATCGGGTCGAGCGGCTCGTTGAATCGCACACGCATCGCGCCGAGATCGAGCGTGCCCGGAGCGGTCGCCGACGCGGTGCCGACCGCGCGCTTGTCGTGATACGGATTCGACGACTGGGCGAGATTGGTCGGACTGTTGAGGACGTGCGGCGACCCCTCGTTGGCGAGGCAGAGGAGCCGTGCGTCGGCATCGGTCCCGAACTGGAACCCGGGGAAGGTGTAGAGGTCGTTGGTCGGGTTGTTGATGCACCCGTCATCGTCACCCTTGTCGTTCGGCCCGGAAATCGGCCCAGGCGTGTGGAACAACTTTCGTCGAGCCTCGATGAAACTGAAGGTCGGGACGGTCGTGAAATTGAACGACTCGGCCCTGACGAGCGGCCGTCCCGACGTGCTTCGGATCGTGTCGACGGCGGGAAAGATCGGCAGGAACACGCTGTACAGCCGTCCCGGCGCGAGCCCCGAGTCGGAGTAACTCTCGAAGTTGGGGATGAACGGGAGCTCGGCGACCAGATTTCCGTCTACGACGATCGTCTCGAACGTGAACGAGGGCGACCCCACGACCTGGATCGTGTCGGGCGTCACCGAGATCGGATCGACGTTGTCGCTGAACGTATAGACGAGCGGCTGATTGAGCGGAACGCCGGCGATGTTCGGAAGGTTGAAACTCACGAGCACCATCTCGGGGGCGCCCGTACCCCCGCCACCGCACGAAGCCAGCAGGGCGCTGGATGCGAGGGCCGCGGACAGGGACAGCGCGCGAACGGGTCGGTGACGCATCGAATGCCTTCCTTCGAACAAACGGGAACGGACTTCAGTTGGGACGCGCGGCGTTGCCCGAGGCACGGACCGAAAGGCCCGAACCGACGGACGCCACCGACACGCGAGAAGCGAAAGAACGGACGACTCGAACGACGAAGGTCGCGGTCGAGACGAGCTACGGTTCGAGCGCCCCCCGCGCCGCCGCCCGACGCACGGGTGGACGACGCAGGGCGCACTCGAGCCCGGAGCACTTCAAAGCGACAGGGCCACGACCCCGCACGAACTACGGCAACACGAACTCGGCCCCAGCCACGACGGAAGCAACTGCCACTACGGAAGCAACTGCGCGGGAAGGACGACGCTTTGGAGCTTCGGAACCGTGAGGCTCAGAAGGTTCGCCGTCATGGTCAGGCGCCAGCGAATGTACGGGTATCGATCGCAGTCGTTGATGTTCGTCGTCCACGGAGTCGAGGGCAGCGCCAGGTTCGGCAACGCTCGCCCCGCATTCGTCTGAATCGCCGTACAGGCGAGGTACTCGATCAGGACCGACGCTCCGCCCTTCTGGATCGACGGCGTCAGCACGGCGGGGAAGTAATCGGTCTTCGTGCCGAAGGTGTTCTGTCCGGACAGGTCGACGCCACCCGGGTACGGTCCGCCCGCCGCGCCGATCGTCGGCGTGTAGAAGCGGATCTGCGCCAGGCTGACGCGCTTGGTCAGCGTCAACGCCGTGTCGCTGATCGACGGCTCGGGGTTGAGGATGCCCAGCACGAAGCTCGACGGGGGATTCGGATCGTCCATCTCGTACGTCGACATCAGGCGGCGAGTCGGGTAGCCGTTGATCAGGAATCCGGAGTTCGGCGCCGTGACGCCGTACCAGTTGCGGATCTGCTGCCACGTGTCGCCTTCCTGGACGCTGACGTCGAGGAGGAGCACCGAGTCGCTTTCGACGAGCGGGTCACCCTCGTCCCAGTCGAAGTTCGAAGTCAGCGCCGGGTACGAGTAGTACCCGGTGAAATCGAAGAGACACTGTAGGTCGCCGCCCGCGGGGATCGGCTGCGCGCAACCGAAGTTCCCGACCGGACTCTGGGCCGGGTTCGGAACCTCGACGTTGCCGACGTTCAGCTTCTGCGCCACGCTGTACTCACCGGTGTAGACGACCAGCGGCGAACCCTGATAGTTGCCGTTGAACGACGTCGCGAGCGAGATCGTGTTGGTCTTCTGGTAACCGAGCCGAAGAATGATGTTCGGGTACTTGGCCGCGAACGTCGCGTTGCTGTCGGGTCCCCACGCGATGTCGGTGATCGTTCCGTTCTGTCCCACTTCGCTGTCGAGGAACGCGTACATGTTGCGGCGCCCCTCGACGGTCGGGGGATTGATGCCGGTGACGTACGTGTTGATTTTGACGCCGTTCAACGGATCGGGGACGCCATTGTATTGCCCCTTCTGCGTCTTCACCGTCTCACGCCAGCCCGAGATGATGCCGCGCTTCGTCGTGATCGGCGCGCCGTCGAGCTCGCTCGGGACCGTGATGCCCCAGTCGGCCGTCGTCTTTCCGGTCGTCGTGTCCTTGTCGATGCTGGTGTCGAAGCCCTCGGTCAGGGTGAGACCCACCGGGATTCCCGTTCCGTCGCAGATGTACGGACCGAAGCTGCGCGGATTCACCAGCGAGTTGCCGGAGAGATCCGTCAGGCCCTGGAACACGCTGACGGCGAAATCGAAATTCGTGAGCCCCGAACCGAACGAGAACAGCGGCTTGAAGAAGTAGTTCTTGGCCGACGGGTCCGAGGTGAACGTTCCCGGAATCGAGATGCCCTCGACGCCGCCGATCGCATTCGCCGTCGGGTTGTTGCCGTTCGGGTTGGGCGAAAGGTTGCGATACCGGATGTCGATCGTGTCGGTGAGCACGGGACCCGTGCCGGCGCCGAGGATGAACGTCGCCGGGTCCATCGCCTCGCTGAAGTGGAAGGCGATGATCGAGTCGCCCTTGACCTGCTTCGTGAACGGATCCTGGCCGGGAATGAACTCGATGCTGTCGATCGTCGGCGGAATCAACTCGCGCAGGTACTGCGAGCTGGTCGTGAAACTCGAGAGGAACGACGTCAGCAGCGGGTCGTTGTCGAGGTTCTCGACGACGTCGTTGGAATCGGGCACCGCCGGGAGGTCGACCACGTACTGGGTCACGGGATTAAACCCGAACGGGTTCGGCGTGCCCTGCTGGGTGACCGTCGGGTCGAAGATCACCTTCGAGCCGTCGACGGAGAACGAACCCAGCGGAACCGACTGGAATTGGGCGCCGAACCGGATGGCGATCGTCTGCTGGTTGATGCTGGTCGGATCGACCAGTTCAGAGAACTGGAACACGATCTGGGCGTTGCGGGGGAGCGCCTGGACGCCCGTCGGGAACGACGCCCGCAGGCTGCGATCGACGAACAGGAATTCGATGAGGACCATCGACTTGGCCCCGCCACTGCCGCCGCCGCCACAGCCCGAGACTCCCGCGCCGACGAACAGCGCGGCGGCGGCGGAAACGACGCCGACGGCTCGAGCGAGTCCGCGAAGCGCGAGCGTGGCTCGCGGCGCGAAGGAACGACCCGTGGACGAGTTACCCGTTGACAAGATCGAACGCATGTACCGCTCCATGTTCCCGTCGGAACTGGCTTGCACCAATTCCGAACTTCGGGAACGCCAGAGAAACCACCACCGAAAAATCGGAAAGCCGACGACCCGAACTCGCACCCAAATGCCCGACAACCCGCTGCCCGACAACCCGCTGCCCGCTCCACTTCGCCGACATCCGCGATGAGAATCGCGACGTAAGCGAACGGAGGATCCGCGCCTGACCGGCCAACCCACGAACGCGGCGCAGTTTACGGACGCATGCCTTCCCGGTAAAGGGATTTGGCGCCGAGAGACCGGGGGGGCGCCAGAAGGACAGAGGGAGGGAGGAATCGGCTCGACGCACGCCGACGGAAAGGCAAACGTCATTCCATGAATATTTCGGCCAAAATACATACCTAACTTACTTGCGTACAACATGTTATGTCGTACTCTAGCGTTTGCGACCCCGCCTCAACCGAGCAAAGACCAGGGCGTCGTGCGGAAGCGCACGGTTCAGGACGGTTGGTGGTCGATGATCCGCTGCTCGATCACGTTCCAGTGGGGCCAGCCGTACAGCGGCATCCCGTGAAACGGGCAATTGTGACTCTTCGAACGCAGGCGCAGCCGGTC
>JANNRO010000422.1:0-14621 GCA_031401505.1 Planctomycetia bacterium | reverse complement strand
TCATCGCGTCTCCCTGCACGGGCCCGTTCATCGCCGCGATGCTCATCAAGGTCGCGGAGTGGGGCGATGTCGCTCGCGGCTTCCTGATGTTCGCGACCTTCGGGCTTGGCATGGGCTCGGTGCTCTTCGCGGCCGGCGCCTTGAACCTCGTCGCGAAGCCCGGCCCCTGGATGGTCTGGGTCAAGTACGCCTTCGGCGTCATTCTGATCGGGCTGGGGCTCTATTACCTCGCCGACGCGCAGAAAATCTCGCCGCAGACGCTCTTCATCATGGGCGGCGCGCTCGCGCTCGCCGGTGCGATCCTCGTACAGCGTCACCTCATCAAGAAGGAGGGCGAGGAGTCGACGGCCGCGACGCGCAAGGCGGCCGTCGTCGGCATTCTCTCCGCGCTGGCAACGCTGCTCGTCGCGATGATGACCCGCCCGCAGACCGGGCTCGGATGGACGTCGATCACGAGTCGCGAGCAACTCTGCCTCGAGGTCGAGAAGGCGAAGAAAGACGACAAGGTCGTCGTCGTCGACGTGTGGGCGACCTGGTGCAAGCTCTGCAAGGCCTGGGATCACTCGATCGAGGCGAATGAGAAACTCTCGTCCGCGTTCGCGAAGATGTCACGTTTGCGCATCGACGTGTCGGACGCCGGCCCGTGGGAGGACGGTGTGCGGGACGCCCTCGCGATCGATCACGGCTCCCAGCCCTATCTCCTCTTCCTCAACCCGCAAGGCGAGATCGTCGGCGATTCCCGGATGAAGAGCGGCCCGAGTGCGGACAATGAGAAGAAGTTCGAGGAGATCCTGAAGAAACTCGGCGTCATCAAGTAGCCCGGGCGGACACGGCGTCCATTCGGGTTACAGGAAGAACGTCTCGAGCGCCCGGGGCAGCACCACGCACCGGACGGGGCGGTGGTTGGCGATCGCGGCGTCGACCGCCGTCTGGGCGTCCGCGAACGGGTGTAGCCCCATCGGGCGCAGCACGTCGCGCGACTGAAGGCTGACGGCGTGGATCGGATGGCGGGCGGCCTTCCAGCGAAGCGCGTAGGCCGTAAGCCCGTAGGGGTGGAACTGGCGACGTAGCGCCGCCAGGTGGCGATCGAGTTTTCCGGCCTCGAACCACGGCAGAAAGCGCGGATGCCCCGCGCCGTCCTTCGCGTGGGCAAGCCAAACGACGGGCGCGCCGGGCTTCGCGACGTCGCACGCCACGACGAGCCCCTTGTGGGCCTGGAGCAGATCGCGGTCCCGCGGCGCCCCGCCGCCCGCGATCACGAGATCGGCCTTCGCGGGCCTCGCACATGCGAAGCGCCGACGATGCTCGACGACCGCGGCCGCGTGCGCGGCGTCGACGTCGCCGGCATGCGCGTGAACCAATCGCCCGTCCGAGACGCCCGGGAGAAACGCCCACGTCGGCGCCGCGTGGCGCGCGATCCGCTCGATCGCCGCGCGGAACGCATTGGGTTGGCCGGTCCCGAGCAACGATCGCACGGAGCCGTCGGGTGCGACCGTCGCGTCGAGCGTCGCGCGGTGCACCGCTTCCACCGTCTCGCGATCGGCACAACCGGGCACCAGCGCCTTGGCGCCGCCCGACCAGCCGGCGAGGTAATGGGGCGCGACCGCGCCGGTCACGACGACCAGATCGGTTTCGACGACGGCGCGATGGAGTCGCGGCGCCGGCACGAGTCGATCGGCCGCGACGTCGACGAACGCGGACGAATCACCGGCGTCGGATGACAGAACCCGTGCGCCATTCGAGACGCCCGCGCCCACGATCGCCGCGAGTTCGCCCGCGGTCCCCGGCGTGTGGATGCCTCCCCCGACCAGGATCGTGATCGCGGCGTCCGCTACGCCTGCGCGCCCGAGGCGCCGAAGGAGCGCCGGGAGATAAAGCGGCACGCGCGCGGGGCGCGTGCCGTCAGGAACGACGATCGTGACGCGGGTGCACCCGCGCGCACGCTCCTCGAGTCGCGGTGCGCCGACGGGTGCATCGAGTGCAGCCTCGACGACGTCCGATTCCGCAACGGGGCCCGCGTCCCACGGCCTCGGTTCGACGACCTCGACCACGAGATCGTCCGGGAGCGAAATGACGACGAATTCGTCGCCGTACGGCAGCGTCACGCGTCGCATGGGCGCGAGCGTACGCGCTTGCGGGCCGAAAGGCTGCCGTGTCGAGACCGGCCTGCTTCCCTGCCCAACTTCCCCGGCCTACTTTCCGGGCATCGTCCCCAGCGGCCTCTCGAAGATCTTGTGCGGGTTGCGCGTCTCATTCTTCGCGCGTTCGGGGCCGTGGCACACGGCGCACGACGTCGTACCCGCAACCGAATCGGCGCGTGCCGCGAGGTAGTACTTGGCCCGTCCGTAGCTCATGTCGAAGACGACGACGTCGCCGACGAACGTGTAGCCCACGTCGGTGGCGGCCGACTTCCCGTCCCACGGCACGATCACGAGGCCGCGACGGCCCTTCGGATCGCCCTTGCGCTCGACGAGGCTCACGCTCTCGTCGCTCATCGCCGACGTGCACCCCGAAAGCGACATCTCGCCGTTCTCGACGAGCGGGAAGCGGTGGGGGCTCGCGATGCCCTCCTCGCAGGTGCCGCCGGGATGGGCGACGGTGTCGGCGCCGAGTCCTTCGCGGAAGGCCTGAGCGGCCAGATAGACGCCCCGGTCCGACGCGGTGATCGTCTTCGTTTCGCCGCCGCGCGTGAATACGAACACCCCGACGAGCACGGCGGCGGCGGCGCTCGCGAACGCGGCCCATCGACCGTAGCGGGGGAGCGAGTCGCCGGCGCCCGTCGAGGGATAGCCCGCCGCGCGATCGGCCGCGAGCGCCGCGCGCACGCGGAGCGACAGCAGGTCGGAGGGTGTCGGGCGGGTCTCGCGCCCCGTCTCGATCGTGCGGAGCAGCGCCCGATGCCGATCGATCCGGGCCCGCGCCGAGGGATCGGCGAGCAGGTCCTTCGCTCGCACGGCGGCCTCGGCGGCGGGGCACTCTCCGTCGAGGTATCGGGCGCGTTCGAGGGGGTTTCGAGTCCAGTCGGTCATGATTCGGTCGGCGCCTTGCGGCGGCCGCTACGGAGTTCAACGAAGAGGGACTTCAAGCATTCCCGCCCCCGGTGGATGCGGCTCATGACGGTACCGGGGGGGACCCCGAGCACCCGGCCGATCTCCTGATAGGTCATCCCGTCCAGATCGCGCAGCCGGACCGCGATCCGGAAGGGCTCCGGGACGTCTTCGAGCAGACGCACGACGTCCCCCGGCTTGACGTGCTCGAAATCGGCGAGCGGGAGGGCGTCGTCGGGGGCGACTGCCTTCCCTTCGAGCTCTTCCTCGGGCTGGTAGGTCGGTCGGATGCGCTCGCGCCGCCCCCGATCGATGAACAGCCGGCGCAGGATCGTGAAGAGCCACGCCTTCGCGTTCGTGCCGGGTTCGAACGCATCGAACGACCGCTGCGCCCTCAAAAACGTCTCCTGTACGAGATCCTCGGCGTCGGCGTTGCGACGGGCAAGGCTCATGGCGAACGCGTAGCAGTCCCCGAGGAGGGGCAGCGTGACGCGCTCGAATTCGGTCGGTTCGGAGGGGGGCGCCACCCGGGGAATGTACCTTCTGCCGGCGCAGAGCCGCGCCCGCCGTTCGCGGTCGTGTGCGTAGAATCGCAAGCCCATGCGCTCGCTCGTCTGCGTCAACGGCCGGACCACGCCCCCCGACGAGGCGGTGATCCCGGTCCTCGACCGTGGGTTCCTCTTCGGCGACTCGGTCTACGAAGTGCTCTGGTGGCATCGGGGCGCCCTCGTGCAGGCGACGGAGCACTTCCACCGGCTGCGCGAGTCCGGGCGGCGGATCTATTTCGACGTTCCGGGCGACGACGCCCTGTGGACCCGCCGGATCGAGGCGCTGATCGACGCGTCGGGTGCCTTGCCCGAGTCCGAAGTCTACGTCCGACTTGTCGTGACCCGCGGGGCGGGGCCGCTCGGACTGGCGGTCGCGTCCGGATTGACACCGACCTGGGTGCTGGTTGTCGCCGATGCACACCGGCCGACGCCTCTCGAGCGTCGTCGCGGACTGTCCGCCTGCGTCTCCGATCGCCTGCGCGTCTCCAGGCGCGCGCTCGATCCGGCCGCGAAGACGGGCAACTACATGAACAACCTGCTCGCACTCCACGAAGCGCGGAGCCTCGGCGCCGACGACGCGATTCTGTTGAACGACGCGGGCGACGTCACGGAGGCGACCACCGCCAACGTCTATCTCGTGATCGAGGGCCGGCTCGTGACGCCGCCGCTCGACGCCGGAATCCTGCAAGGCACCACGCGCAACCGCGTCCTCGCGCTCGCGGCCGCCAACGGGTGCCCGGCGACCGAGCGCCGCGTCTCCTCGGCCGAGCTTCGGCGCGCCGACGAGATCTTCGTCTCGTCCTCGGTGCGCGGCGTCATTCCCGTCGTGAAGCTCGACGGGGAGCCGGTGGGTGCCGGATCGGTCGGCCCCGTGACGGCACGGGTCATCGATTGGTTCGAGGCGGCGGCCGATGCCGACGCCGTGGCCGCGACGCGCGCGCGCGCGACCGCGCCGGCCGGATCGCGATGACGTTCGCGTGGCGCGCACCCCGGTCGTGGTCCGGGTTCGTCGCGACGGCGCTCGCGGTGGCGGTGCTGGTGCTCGCGGTGGTGGCGCCGCTCGGGAGCATGCTGGCCGCCTCGTTCCGCGTGCACGAGATGGTGCTGTCGAGCGGCACGGTGCTGCGCGTGGCGGGCAGCGTCACGGAGGAGCCGCTCGATCCGTCGCTTCCCGATGGCGAGGCGTTGCTCCGGTTCAACGCGCCGAGCGAGGCCGATCCCGACGCCGACACGACGCCGGTCGCGCTGCCCTCGTCCGCGTTCGTCGCGCGCGAGGGGCGGTTCGTGTGGTCGCTGGCCAACTACCGTGACGTACTGACGTCCGGCCGCACCCGAGGCCTGCTCGTCCACTCCTTCCAACTCGCGACGGGCGCTGCGCTCCTTGCGTTGCTGCTCGGCATCCCGGTCGGGTGGATTCTCTCGCGTACCGATCTCGGGGGGAGAGGGTATTGGGCGGCGCTGCTCGCGGGCCCCCTGCTCCTGCCGCCGTTCTTCGCCGCGATGGGGACGTCGTCGGGCGTCGGAAAGGCGACCGAGTGGCTCGGGCTCTCGGGTGGTGCGCTCCAGCTCGGCAACTCGATGATCTGTTTCGCGTCGATCCTCTTCCCGATTCCCGCCGCGCTGGTCGGTCGCGCGCTCGCGTCGGTTCCCGCCGGGGTGGCGGAAGCGGCGCGATTGATGGGCGGCGAGGCGGCCGTTCGGCGCCACGCGGTATGGCCCGCGGTGCTCCCGGCGGTCCTCGCGTCGTTCGGGCTCGTCGTCGTGATGTCGCTCTGCGACTTCGCCGTACCCGACCTTCTCGGCGTGTTCCTGCCGACCGGGTCGGTTCCGATCCACGTGTTCGCGACCGAGATTTTTTTCCAATGGAGCAAGAGCGGCGGCAACGTCGGTCGCTCGGTCGCGACCGGCGCGCCGTTCGTCCTCGTCGTGGTCGCGCTCCTCGTGCTGGTCGCGCGCGCGCTTCGTCGATGCCCGGAGGGGATGCTCTCGCACTCGTTTCGCGAACGTACGCTCGTTCGCCTCTCGAAGCGGGGCCGCGTCGGCGCGGTGGCGTGGCTCGCGTTCGCGTTCGGGCTCGGGCTCGCGCTTCCGATCGCGTCCGTCTGCTCGTGGGGGTTCTCGCCGACGCGCATTCCCGCGACGATCCGCGAGACGCCGGCTCTCCTGCCCGACGCGTTGCGCTGGTTGCGCCTCTCGCTGCTTTCGGCGACGCTCGTGACCGCGATGGCGGTCGTGCTCGCGCGCGCATCGCTTCGGGGACCGCGGGCGGTCGGTCGCACCCTCGCTCCCGCCTCGCTCTCGACGCTCGCCGTCCCGGGGATGGCGTTGATGGTCGCGACCCTCCTGCTCTGGCGTTCGATTCCCGCCGCGCCCGGAACCTTGTGGAAGGGCGTATTGATCCTGACGGCGCGATTTCTCCCGTATGCGTTCGTGGCCGTGTGGCTCGTGCTGCGTCAGGTCGACCGGGGCCTCGAGGACGCGGCGCGCACGCTCGGGGCGGGTGCCTCCGAGCGCGCGCGACGAATCTGGCTGCCGCTGTCCGTGCGCGGCATCGCCGGGGCGTTCGTGCTGGCTCTGGTCCTGGCGCTTCGCGAAACCGACAGCCTCGTGCTCGTCGAGAGCGGCATTCTGCCGGTCCGAATTTACGACAAGGTCCACTTTGGCCGGACAGGCCAGGTCGCCGACCTCTCGATGGCCTATCTCGGCCTGCTCGTGATTCCCGCGCTCCTGGCCGTCGCCCTGCTCCGGCGCCGTCCGAAGGACCGGGGGGGCGAGCCGCACGGCGGATGTCTCAGAGTCTGTGAATGAATCCCGCGAGGGCCAAAGGCCGAGCGATTGCTCCACGAGGCAAGGCGCGACGACGAGGCGTACGGGCACGAAGGAGTACGTCGAGGAGGAGCAACGCCGCATCGGGGCGCAAGCGCCGGCCGACGCCCCGTGGGATTTGTTCACAGACTCTCACCGAGGGGGCCCCGTCTCCCGTGCGTTCGTAGTTCGGCGCAGACTTCGAGGTGACAAACTCCATGTACAAGCCCGACATGCCCGACAAGCCGTCTTCCCGCGGAGCGCCCTCCAACCGATCCAACGCCCGCGGGCTCCTCGGATGGGCCGTGCTCGCCCTGTTGTCGGGAAGGGGCGTCGGAGCCGACGTCGTCACGACGACGGACGGACTCGTTCTCGACGGAACGGTCGAGAAAGCGGCCGACGGCAGCCTCTCGATCAAAACCGCCGCCGGCGTCGTCCGACTCGCCAAGGAGCGCGTGCGTTCGATTGCGGCGGGTGAGGGCCCCGAGACCGCCCAGGCCGCGGCCCTGACGGCGCTCGCGAACGACGACCTCGACGGGCGCTTCAAGTTGGCGCTCCGCGCGGAAGCCGATGGCGCGCCCTTCGCCGCACGCCGCGCCTACGAGTCGATCCTCGCGATCGACGTGGACCACGCCGCCGCGCGTCGCGCGCTCGGCTACGAGCGGTCGGGCTCCGAGTGGCTGCCGATCACGGAGGCTCGTCGGCGCCGGGGTCTCGTGCTGTTCGAAGGCGTCTGGATGCTGCCGGCCGAGGTCGACGCCGCCGCTCGCACGACCGGGCTCGCTGCGGTGGCGGCCGACCGCGGCCTCTCCGACCTGCTTCGCGTCGCCGCGGGCGCCGACGTCGCGCTGGCTGCCGCGGCGCGAGAACGCTGGTCGATCGCCCCGGTCGCGATGCGCGCCGCGACGGCGACCGCCCTGCTTCGCGATCGGGCGCCTTTGGTGCGCGCCGCCGCGTGCGTCGAACTCGCGACGGCGGGCGACGAAGCCGCGCTCCGACCGTTGATCCAGTCGGCACTGGCCGACCCGGACAACGCCGTGCGCCGCGCGGCGGTCGACGCGGCCGCCACGTTCGGCAACGACGACACGGCTGTGCCGTTCGTCAAGGCTCTCTATTCGTCGCATCCGGGGCTGGTCGCGAACGCCGCACAGGCGATCGCGGGACTCGGCGACCCTCGTGGCATCGTGTACATCGTCAAGCGCATCTCGAGCCACGGCGGGTCGGGGCGCGTCGTCGTCGAGTCGCTGACGAAGACGGCCTACATCCGCGATTACGACGTCGAGATCGCCCAGGCTGCCAACATCGCCAATCCGATCGTCGGCACCGCGGTCGAGGGCATCGTCTTCGACACGAGGGTCCTCGACCTCGCCATGGAACGGACGGTCGTCGAGACGATTCTCATCGACTCGTTCAACAGACTTTCCGGCGCGCACGCGACCGATGCCGCGGGCGTGCTCGCGTGGGCGAAGGCCCACCCCTCCGACATGCGCGGATTCCCGCCGGTCTCGGCAAGCCAGCGCGCCGCGGCGGCGAAAGAGAAAGAAACAAACGTCGTTCGGTAGGTCGGCGCCTTCGGCCGGCGCGATCCGCAGAAAGTCGTTAGGTGCCGGCCGGATGCCGCCCGGACTACTTCTTCTTCGGAGCCGCCGCGGCAGCCGGAGCCGCCTTGCCACCCGCCGGAGCCGCGGCCGCCTTCGCACCCGCTGCACCGCCGGCCACGGCCGCCTTGCCGCCCGCCGCCGGAGCGCCCGCGACCGGCGCCGCGCCCGGGACCGCCGCCGCTTCCTTCTTGCGCTTGCGTGCGCGCCAGTGCGTTCGGACTTTCGGCAGTCCGGTGACCTTGTCTCCGGCCTTCCAGCGGCCGTCATCGGTCAACTTGACGATGCGCTCCCAGCGCGAAAGGACGCTCCGCGTGCCGACGAGGCCGCTCTTCTTCTTCAGGCTCTTGTGGATCGACATGAGTGGGTTCTCGGGAGGCGGCGACGTTTGTACGGGGGGCGAGCGAGGGGCCCAGAATGGTGCCCCGAACGACGGCAATGGGGAAGCCTAGGCGCGACCGATGGGGGCGTCGGACGTCACCGAGACGGCTTCTACGACCTTCGATGGCCCTAGGACCGATCGTCCGACGTCCCGCTGCGTCACTTCGCCTTCTGCTCCGGCATCCGCTCGGGCCGGGAGTCGGTGAACGGCATGAATCCCTCGACGGCCCACAGGCTCAGGTCGGACGCCGCTTCCTGTGCATCGTCGCGGCTCGTGAAACCCTTCAACACGATGCGGAACTGCGACGTGGGCTTTCCGTTCTTGTCGGTCCCTTCCACGACGTAGGTGTGATCGGAGAGATCGGGCCAGCGGCGGACCAGTTCCTTGACGACTTTCACTTTCAAGTCGTCGGCCTTCAACCCGACGTTGGGGAGCACGCGACTGCGGATGCCCCAGAGGTCGACGGGTTTCACCACGCGCGCGAGGGTTTCACCGGCGGGCGCCGGCCGGTTCGAACGGCCGACACCCACGCCGGCCGTGAACGCGAGCGCCAGGAGCAGCGTCAGAACGGCGCCGCCGAGCCATCGCTTCTTCATTTCGAACGTCCCTTCCGATCCCCGGGAGGCGCCGTGCGACGCGCCTTCCCTCGAGCGACTCGTGGCCCGGGCCGGGCTCGACCCCTTGGCGGGTCGCTGTTTGAACATGTCGAGCAGGTCGGTGGGGGGCATGTCGGGGGGAGCACCGCAAAGCGCGACCGATGGTCTCGGTCAGCGGCTTCGAAAGACCGCGAACGTGGGTACGGGAAATCGGCGATTGGAGTTCGGGCGCGTGCCGATCCAATCCCTCATCCGTACTCTACGTCGGTCCGCCGACGGTCCTAGTTCAACGATTTGCAGTTCGATCCGATCGATGTTGCCAACGCGATGCAGAGGCCGCGAGCCGAATGGCTTCCTCGATCGCCGACCGGAGCGACGTCGTCGTCACGACGGGCGTCCCCGGCGGTGAAGTGCGACGTCGAGAGGCAGCAACAGCGCGGCGAGCGCCGCCAACCACGCGCGAAGCGGCACGTCGTCCGTTCCCCGCTTCGTCGGCACCTCGAAGAGATCCGCTGCGTCCGGCGCCGAGAGTGGGAGGGTGGCGCGCGCCAACGCGTTGGGTTCCGATCCGCGCACGGGCGGGGGGCCCTTTGACGGCACGTACGAGATCGGGGGGAGGGCCCGCGACTCCCCGCCGGCCTCCTCCGCCGCCGACTCGACCAGCGCCGTGGCGGTGTCGCCCGTCGTCGGCGGAAGTTGGAACACGACGTCCCCGCCGTCGGTTTCGACGAGGGTCGCGATCCGGTCGCCGTCGGCGCCGCGACGGCGAACCCGAATTCGGGAAGCGACCGCGCTCGCGTCGATGCCCTCCGGGACGGCGACCTCGAGACGGTCCCCGGCCGGTCCGCTCGTCACGTGCACGAACGCGACGGGACCCTCGTCCGACGGCGGTGTGACCGACCGTGCCGCCTGCGCGACGAGGCGGGTGGCGTCCTCCCACGCGACGAGTCCCGGGTCGGTGATCGGCAATGCCAGTGCGAGGACGCGTCCGAGGCCCGCCCGGCCGGCACACAGCACCGGCTCGCCGCTCTGGCGAACGAGAATCATCGACGTCGGCGACGAGACCTTCGAGAGCTTCGGAACACCGATGCGCGGATAGCGCGCGCGATCGAGCCCGGCGAGCGACTCGTGTGCACGCCAACGCATGAGCGGGGCGGCGGACGCGGGGGGCGGCGGGGGGAGAGGGGGAGGGGGCTTCGACTGGGATGGCGGAGGGGGCACCGCGACCTCCGGGGGTGCGTCTTTCGACGGGGGCCTGGGTGGAGGTGCGCGATCGGGGTCGTTCAGTCGGGCCTTTCTTGCCCGGTCGAGGCGGTCATCGAGGACGGCCTTCGTGTCGCGGATCAGCACGCGCGGCAGGTCCTGCGGCGTGGGCGCGAACAGGAACTTGCCGTTCCCGAGGTTCGCGAGCTTCTTCAATCGAGCTTCGTCGATCGTGTGCCCCAGACCGACGGTCGAAAGCGTCACGTGGTCCTCGGCCATGCGGCGCACGAGGTCGGTGAAGTACGCCGATCCGGTCTGGATGCCGTCGGTCAACAGGAGCACGTGGCGGATGGGATTCGTCTCCGTCGCCATCGTCTTGGACGCGAGCGCGAGTGCGGCGTAGATGTCGGTGTCTCCCGCGGCACGCAGCGGCGGCACGAGCCCGAGGCTCGTCGCCATCGAAACGGAAACGATCGGACCATCGAGCGTCGGCTCGTCGGAGAACGAGATGACGCCGACGCGATCGGACGGCGCGAGCGTGCTCGCCGCCTCCTCGGCTGCACGCACCGCCATCCCGAGCTTGCCCTCCGCCTCCATGCTCCCGCTGCGATCGATCACGAGCAGCAGCGTGATCGGGAGCGCCAGTTCGGGGCGCGCCTCCGCCACGAGCCCGGGGCCCTCCTCGATCGGGTCGTCGTCCTTCGGCGGCTTCGGAATCGGCGGCGTGACCGGCGGCGGCGGTTCCGGCGGGAGCGGCACGACCGGCGGGTCGAGGGGGAGGAGCGGGAGGATTGGCGCCAGGGGCCCGCGTCCGAGGGTCGCCCACGCCTCAGGCGAATTTCCGGCTGCCACGAGCAGCCCGAGGCCGGCGCGCACCCGCGTCATCAGCAGATCGAGGAACGCGAACGACGAGCCGGGAATTGCATCGGTGTCGAGCACGACCAGATCGAGCTTCGCGTCGAGGCGGAGGACTTCAAGGGCGTCGGCCGGTCCCGTCGACGACACCGAGAATCCTTGCGACGAGAGCGTTCGCCGGATCACGGCGCCCGTTGGTCCGCCGGTCACGACGAGAACGCGGGGCGGCGCCTTCACATGCACGAGCGCGCGACGGATGATGGTCGGCGGCTTGTAGACGCCGCTCGGTCGGGGACCGGCGGAGAGACTCTCGGGCTCCGGCATCGTTCCGCCTTCGACGAGCACCGCCACGTCGTGGGTGCCGGGCGCCAGCACGACCCCGTCGAACGTCGCCTCATCGGCGTTCGAGAGCGGCACGGACGGATGGTCCGTCGACGCGACGCCGTCGATCAGCAGCGTGGCCGTCGCTCCCACGCCGACGTCGCGCACGCCGGCACGTACGGCGAACGGACCGCTGACGGATTCGGGTACGTCGAGTGAATCGAACTCGGGGGCGCTCGGCAACGCGGGCGCCGGTGCCGGAATGGCCACGACGTGCACCCGAATGCCCCTGGAAAGGAGCCGGGTGATTTCGTCCGAAGCCCCACGTGCGTCGGCGCGGCCGTCGCTTGCGAGAATCACGGTGGCCGACTCGGCGCCGGACACGATCAGCCCGGCAGCGGCCAGCGCCGGCGCGAGGCGCGACGGCGATATCGCCGGATCGGACGGCGCCGCGTCGGCGTGCCCCGTGGGGTCGGCGTCCCGGTGGACGGTTTCGTCGAAGGAGAGCACGGCGAGGGCGGATCGACCCCGAACGGCCGCCAGGCGGGCCCGGGAGACGATGTCTTCGGCGGCCGCCCGGCCCCCGTCGACCCGAAACGCGGCTTGATCGAGCAGTAGCACGAGCCGCGCACTCGCGTCGCGGTCGCGGATGAGCGACGGCTGCCCGAGCGCGAGTGCGACCGCGAGCAGCAGCAGAGAGCGCACGACGATGCGCGCGAATCGTCGCGTGAGCGACCCGTCGGCTCGCGATTCGAGCGTCCCGACGACGAGCAGCGCGAACACGAACGCCGTCGTCAGCAGCGGCAGATCCGGCGCGTCAAATCGGATGTCGGGCACGAGGAGGCGGTTTCACCGGAGGGTAAGGCGGGGGACCCGGTGCCGAGTCCGTCAGGGCGCGCGCACGAGGATGGGGTCGGCCCAGTCGGCCCGGTCGCTGCGGTGCATGTCGTCACCGTAGTCGACCTCGAGCACCAGGATGGACGCCCCCGTCACGTCGATGGGGCCGATCGAACGGGCCGGCTCGCCGCCCTTCACGCTGCCACCCGAGGTCCAGGCCTCCTTGCCGTCGACCAGCACGCGTGCGGTCACGTCGCCCTTCGAACCGCTGGTCTTGGCGTGCTCGAGCACCTCGTCGTCGATTCCGAACGTCGCGGTGAAGCGACGATAGGCCTTTTCGAGCGGAACTTTGATGACGCTCTTCGCGTGGACGCCGATGCCATGACGATACGTCGTGCCCGCGAGGCGCAACGGGCAGCCCGACGGCGTGCGGTCGATGCGTGCACCGAACCAACCCGCGAGCATCGTCGGATCGAGGCCCTCGTTGTAGGGCGTGAAGGTCGCCTCGAAGGGAAGGCTCTCGACGCGCGCGAAGTCGCCCCCCGACCAGCGCACCACGGTAACGGCGGCCTTCGGGATCGAGACCTTCAACCCCTCGGCCACCGTGACGCTCCAACCCTCCGCGTCGCCGGTCGCGTCGGCCCCGACCAGCATCGACCCGCCGGCCGTTTCGAGTTCCGCGACGATCCCGGACGACGCCTTCGGGTCGGTCCCGTCGAGGTGGAGCACGAAGACGTCGGCCCAACTGAGCGACTGTTTCGTCCCGTTGCCCTCGAGCACGACGCCCTTCAAGCTCGCCTCGACCAGCGTGCCCGCGAACGCGTCCCCCGATCGTGCGTAGATCAGATCGGTTCCCTTGCGGGCCTGGCGGTCGCGTCCCGGGTCGTCACAGGGGTCGCGGTTGGGCGGCTCGGCCTCGACCCGCCGGATCGCGTCGAAGGGAATGCGGAGCGAGGCGAAATCGGGCGGCTTGATCGTGAGGTCGTCGGCCGTCGCCGCTTCGAGCACGCCCCGCACGACGTTGCCCGTTCGGAGCACGACGCGAAGTCCGACTGCGCCGTCGGTCAGCCCCCGCGGCGCGACATCGGGCGCGAATCGGATCTCGCGGACGACCGCGAGACGGATCGGCGCGTCGAACCCTTCGATGGCGATGCCGTTGGCGTCGGCGCGCACGAAGGCTCCGTCGACGGGCTCGCCGTCCACCCGGATCACGCGCACCTTCGGTCCGGCCGGCGCGCCCGACGCGATCGGTGCGATCGAGCCGATCGAGAGGAGTGTCAGCGTGAGGATCGACGCAGCGGACGAGCGGATCATCGGTTGACTCTTCTCCATCGTTCTGCGACGGGGGGCATCAGCCGTCGATCGGCGGCGCGTCGAAGCGACCCACCGTAGCAGAGTGGTGTTGCGCACCCGATTCTCAAGACCCGACCGGGGACCGTCAAGGCGATCCGTCGCGGATGCCGTCCCGGCAATTCGGCACGCTTGCCGGATTGCGTGACGGCCCCGACGCGGGTAGGGTTGATCGTTCGGTCACCGCGCACTTTCATGGCGTGGAGCCGGCACCATGGCCGAATCGACCCCGATGCGCATCATCTCGAGCGGTCAAACCGTCACGGGCAAGGTCCGGCGCAACAACGAGGACAACCTCTGGATCGGCGCGGTGGGGGACCCCGGTGTCGTGCCGGGAGACGGCGATGTCGAGGGCAGATCGGCGTTCCCCGGGTTCCTCCTCGCGGTCGCCGACGGCATGGGGGGAGCGAAGGCCGGAGAGGTGGCGAGTCGACTGGCCGTCGAGACGCTCGCGCGGTCGATCTCCGACCGTGTTCGTACCGATGGCGGCGACGTCGCCGACCCGGCTGACGTCGGCAAGGCGTCGGTTCGCGAGGCCAACGAGCACATCCTGCGCGACGGCGAGAGCGACAACACGCGCGAGGGGATGGGTACGACGCTGACGGTCGCGTGGATTCTCGGTCGACACGCCGAGCTGTTCCAGGTGGGCGACAGCCGTGCCTACCTCTTCCGCGGCGGAAAACTGGAGCAATTGACGAAGGACCAGAGCCTCGTCGGCAAGTTGATCGAAGACGGCATCCTCTCCGAGGAAGAGGCCGAGCGCGTCGCCGGGCGACACATCATCTTGCAGGCGCTCGGCAGCGAGGAAGAACTCGACGTGGTTCATCGGCGGGTGTCGCTCGAGAAGGAAGACGTGCTGCTGCTCTGCACCGACGGGCTCTCGGGACTCCTTCGGCGCGAGACGATGGAGGGGGCGCTGCGCAAGTACCCCGTGCTCTCCGACGCCTGCAAGGGGCTGATCGATTTGGCGGAACGCGAGGGGGGCACCGACAACATCACATGCCTCCTGGCGAGGGTCATGGGCTAGGAGCCTGTCGGAGAAAGCTCGTCGCGAGCCCGACGAGACCGAAGCGAGGCCG
>JANNRO010000421.1:0-2599 GCA_031401505.1 Planctomycetia bacterium | reverse complement strand
GCTCCACGTCGTTCGAGGGTCCCGTCGAGTGCATCGTTCAGATCAAGCGGGTCGGCGGCGACGGGTCGACGAAGCGGTCGCTTCGCGCCAAAGGCCGATTCCCCGAACTCACGGAACATCCGATCGTCGTCGACTATGTGAAGGGCAAGAATGGCGAGCCCGATGGTTACCGGCTCGACGGGGGCACGGGTTCCGGCCGCGAGGATTGCAACAAGGCTAACGCCGAACTCGTACGCATCGACCGTATCGATCGGATGGTGACCGAGGCGGTTGACGGGGCGAAGTTCGACGCCGAGAAGGCGGGCGACACCCGGCACGCTTGGCTAAAGAAGGGCGAGATTCGCGAACGGTCCAACCTGACGATCCATGACCTCGACGAGCGACTCCCGGCGCTCGTGAAGATGGAGCGAATCCAGCGTGCGCCCGCGAGCGGTCGAGGCGGCGGATTCATCTACGCGGCACTCGGCGCGCCCCCCGGAAAGGCACCCACGAAGGCGCCTCGAACCTCCCCGGCGGAGAGCTTCGGGGAGGTTCGCGCCTCGGGGGAGGTTCGTGGGCGCGAATCAATCAACCTCCCCGAAGTTCCCCCGGGCGTCGATGCAACAACCGGAAAGTCGCGCATTCGTCGGAATCGGAGCCGGAAGCCTTCAATCCTGGCAACGTCCCCGAACCTTCCCGAACTTCCCCAGAGTTCCCCCGACTCGCTGATTCCCGAAGCGAACGAACCACCCCCGAGCGCCGCCCCCCCTCTTAAGGGGGCGGGCGCCGGGGAAGTTCGCGGGCGCGTCCCAAGTAAGAGCCCTCGTCATGCGGCCGACGTGCACGAAGGGAGCGCCTCGTGACTGCGCCCACCAAGTTCACCAACAGCACCTTCGTCCCATTCCGTCGTCACCCGGATCCGAGCCAGATCGAGACGACCTACTCCCGTATCGCGTCCCGCGACCGTGTCACGCGCGATGGGCCTTCCAATTTCCAGAAAGACACGTCTCTGTTTAAGGAGCTTCCGAGATGCATAACCGATTCAGCTCGACGTCCGCCTTGTGGCTCGTTCGGGCGCTCGATGACTCGATGAGGACGCCCGAATCGATGCTCTTCAAGACATCGATCAAGGAGATTGCCGATGGTCTCCTTCCCGCCGGATTACTGATGGATGAGCGAGTGGCATTCGTCGATCACGACGAGGCGACATTTTACGCAATGGAGACGCTCGTGGATGCGGCGCGCCATGCTGAAGACCGTGTCCCCCCATTCACCGAAGTCGCCGATTTGAGCGAAGCAGATCGAGTCGTGTTCTTCAGCAACAAGGGTGAGGTCCTACTCACGAAGAACCTGAAAGACACGCCGCCCCCCGACGGCTGGCGGTCCTAGTCGTGGCCTGCATTGTTGACGTCCTCCGCAATCGCTGTGGCGCGCCTTCTGGCGCTCCGCAGGCCGACGCCGAGCTCGCGGCCCCCGAAGAAGACTCCCGCAGCTCCGCGGCACATCGGCGGCGTGACCGAGGGTGCTTCCCATTCGGCAGCATCGGATGAGGCCCCTCCGCGCTTGCGACCCGGTAGTGGTGCCGGTGGCCCTTCGGCTCCCGGATGCGGCGCGCGCGCTCGGCATCTCGACGAAATCCGTGCGACGGCTGATTCACTCGGGCGACCTGGCCGCGAGTCGTCTCGGTCGCGTCCTAGTCGTCGAGGCCCGGGCGCTCGAGGCCCTTCTTCAGAAAACCCGCGTCGGAGTCGTGCCGTGAGACGGCCGGTCGAGCACGGGAGTCTTGCGGCGGCCCGATGCCGCGCGTACATGACACCAAGCCTTGCCCATGGAGGGCGCCATGCGAAGTCGAGTTGAGCGTGAATCCGACGGCCTCGTCCGCCTGTTCCGACCCTCGTGGACGAAGGTCGACCCCGATTCTGGGAAGCGGCAGACGAAGACCTCCGATGTCTGGTACGCCGACTTCCAGGAGCGCGGCAAGCGGATCCGAAAGAACCTCGGTACGCCGTTCCGGCAGGACGCCGAACTGGCGCGCGCGCGCATCGTCACGCGCCTTCGCGAGTCGGCCGCGGGAATCGAAGACCCGTTCGCCGAACATCGATCGCTACCGCTCGCGCGTCACGTCCGCGCGTTTCTCGTCGCACTCCGTGGCGGTCGGGCGACGCGCGTGCACATCCGCCGGCACGTCGGCTACTTGATTGAGTGCCTGCAGGCGATGGGGGCCAAGCGGCTCGCCGACCTCGACCCGTCCGCGGCCGCGGCCCACCTCGACTCGCTCCGGCGGGCGAACAAGGGCGCCCGTACCCGGAACGCCCGGGTGTCGGCGCTCCGATCGTTTGGTCGCTGGCTCGCCGCGACCCGCCGCAACGCGTTCGATCCGTTCGCAACGGTGAAGCCGCTGCGAGTCGAGACGGATCGGCGCCGGGAGCGGCGGGCCCTCACCTCCGCCGAGGTCGGGAGGTTGCTCCACGCCGCCCGGTCCCGTCCGCTGGCCGAGGCCGAGGCGCGCGCCGCGGAGGAGGCTAAACACCGGGAGACCGAAGGGCAGCCTTCAGGGCACGTGGGGGCCGTAGTCGACGACGACGAGCGGAAGTACCTGGCCGAGGTCGGGCGCGTGCGG
>JANNRO010000420.1:0-3010 GCA_031401505.1 Planctomycetia bacterium | reverse complement strand
GCCCTGGCCGAGCAGTCGCGGGGCGCTTGACCGTGGCGCGGGTCGCGGTACACCATCCCCCTGCGGGGTCGTAGCTCAGCTGGTAGAGCGCCTGGTTCGCAATCAGGAGGTCTGGGGTTCGACTCCCCACGGCTCCACCATTCCCGCGCGGCGGGGGGGGGGGGCCGGCCCCGCCCCCCCCCCGGAGGGCCCCCCCCCCCCCGCGCGGGCCCCCCCCCCGCGCCCCCCCCCCCCCCCCCCCCCGCCCCGCGGGGGCGCGGGGCCCCCCCCCCCCCCCCGCCGCTCTTTCAGGACCCGCGCGCGATCCGGGCGAACGCCTCGCGTACGTCTCCGGCGACCGCCTCGGCCCGCGCACGATCGGCCGCCCGAACGACGATGCGCGTCGTCCAGACCCCCGCGCGATCGACGCTCGGGTAGGAACCGATCGCCGTGTCGGGCGCATTCGCCTGGATCGCCGTCAACGCGTCGGCGAGTTCGCCCTCGCGCAGATCCGTCACGACCTCGGCCCGGTGGAGCGGGTCCCCCGCGAACTCGGACGCGCACCCCTCGACCAGATCGCGCAACAGGAACGGGACCCCCGGGAAGACGTACACGCCCGACACGGTGAAGCCCAGCGCCGACGTCGCGACACCGGCGAGCAGCCGACTTCCCCGCGGGAGATCGGCCATCGTCAACTCGGCCTCCGTCGTCGCGGCGGCGTACCACCGCCGGACGTGGGCCTCGGCGGCGGGCAGGCGCTCAAGCGGGACGCCGAGCGCGGCGGCGACAGCGGGGCGGGTCAGGTCGTCGTGCGTCGGGCCGATGCCGCCCGAGACCAGCACGACGTCGGCCGCGGCCCGCATCCGTCGAATCTCATCGGCAATCTCGCCGAGCTCGTCGCGGACGGCGGCCGTGCGCACGACACGGGCACCGCTCGCCGAAAGTCGCGCGAGCAGGTAGGGCCCGTTCTCGTCGCGCACCTCGCCCGAGAGCACCTCGTCGCCCACGATCAGGATCGCGGCGGTGCGCACGCGTCAGCGTCCGTCCGGATCGAGGACCCGCGCGCCGATCGATGTCGCAACCGATTCGACCACGCGCCGATGGCGCTCGCGCCCGGACTCGTACGCGAAGATCTCGACGATCGTCTCGCCGGCGTCGGACGCGAGTCCCGCTTCCGCGCGCGCGGCGACGTTGCGAACGTCGAACGGATAGACGACGAGGCTCCCTTCCTCGGGGGGCGCCATCGGATTCTCGCGGGCGCCGGGCATCGCATGGAGACGGTAGGTCGCCTCGAAGCGCGAGGCGGCCCGACGATCGTCCCGAAATCCGGGGGGCGGAGCGACGTCCTTCGCCTTCGGCCCCACGCGGAAGAGCCCCGCCATGATCGAGAGCGGCCCGCGGCCCAACCAATACTCACGCACGCGATCGGGGATCTCGGCCCAGGTGCGCGTCACGAGGGTGTCGAGCGCCGCGGACGTGCCCGCGCGCGCGAAGTAGGTGAAGAGCGCGTCGAGCGACGCGAGGTCGATCGTGGAAATCGCGGGTACGTCGCGCACGACGTCGACGTTCCCCCACGCGACGTCCCAGGGCGCGGGAAAGGCGTGCGCCCGCACCTCCTCGTGCGTCAACACGCGGCGGAACGCGTCGGCGGCCGACACCGCGCGCGGGAGCACCAGGAAGATCGCGCGCTCGTGGGACGGAGTCTTCACGGGGCGCAGGATAGCGGGAGCGCCTCGGGCGCGGCGCTTATGGCAGCCACGATCCGGACCGCGCGACGCAGCGCGGCGAGGTCGTAGGCGGCACCCGCAGTGTTGGGAGCGCCGAAGTCGGGCAGATGGACGAAGCCACGACGGCGGATCGGCGCGATCGCCTCGGGCTCGAACGCCATCAGTTGGAAGAAGGCCTCGTTGCAGAGGTAGCCGCCCGCGTCGTCGGAGGGACCGGCGTCGAGGCCGTCGGCGCGCAGCGCGGCCACCAGCGCGTCGACGGGGAGCGTCGTCGATCGCGCGACGGGGCCCACGTCCGACACGCACTCCGACGGCGGGGGATGGCCCGCGTTGTCGAGCGGCTTCTTCTCGGAGTAGGCGTTCAACGCCTGTCGTTCGACGTGGAGTCCCTTGCCGAGCCCGAACGAGACGACGATCTCGGGTTGGATGCGGCGGAGTGCGGACGAGAGCGGTGCCTCGACGGCGCCGTACACGACGGGGAGGCGCAGCACGTGAACGGCGCGGCGCCCGATGCGCGTGCCGTCGAACGCCCGGATGGCCTCCCACGAAGGATTGACGTCCTTCCCGCCGAAGGGGTCGAAGGCGGTCAACAGCATCGGACGAGGGCGGGCGGGCGAAATCGAGAAGCGCGTCACGCGAATGCCGGCGGCGACTTCGCGACTCGGGATCGACTCGGTCGCCACGATCGTCAGCCCCGAGGCGGCCGCGTCGTCGAGGAAGTCCTTCGCATGGAGGCGTCCGGGATCTGCGATCACGGCGGCTCCGCCGTCGGCGACGTGATCGGCGAGAAACCGCGCGACGGCGGGGCCGTTGCGCGCCTCGTAGAGCACGTCGGCACCGAGGACGAGATCGAATGGCGGGTGCGGAGGCGGCACGCGCCAGTCGGCGGCCGCACCGTCGGCGCGATCGCCGTGGCCGTTGGCTTGCGCGCTCGCAAGCGCGAGCCGAACGGCGGCGTCCTCCCAGTCGAAGAACGTGACGTGGGCCCCGCGTTCGAGGGCCGCGAGTCCGACGAGGCCCAACCCGCAACCGAGATCGAGGACGCGGCGGCCGTCGAGGCGGGGACCGCCGAGGAGTCGCCCCGCAAGCGCGAGCGCGGACGGCCAGAGGGTCGCCCAATAGGGCATGCGACCGTCGGAGCGATCGAACTCCTGTTGGGTCAGCACGTCGAGCAGCGAGTCGGGATCGGCGAGCGTGAAGAGGGAGATGCGTCCGACGCCGAGATCGACCTCGCGCCGTACGAGCGGGAACCGAGCCGCCAAGTCCGCCGGGGGGAGAGCGTCGCTCACACCCTTGAGAATCGC
>JANNRO010000419.1:0-1613 GCA_031401505.1 Planctomycetia bacterium | reverse complement strand
CTCCAACTCGACCGTGTCGAAGATGGACAGCGACTACAAGCTGGGCCTCGCTTCGTTGCGCTTTGGGGGGCGGTTTGCCGGTCTCCGGTCGAATGTAGTGCGGCCTGTACAGAATCACGGGACTCGCTCCCGTGGCGGGGCAACCCACGCGCTCCATGCGCCTCGCCGGGCGCGTAGGATCACTCGCGTGAACGAGCGCCTCCGCGCCCACGCCCCGACTCCGATCAGCCGCGCCTCGCCGGGTGGAACGCCCGTGAAGAAGCGCAAGGCGGGAAAGCTTGGCCGCAAGTGAAACTGCGATGGCCGTGGCAGACCTTCGTCGGAATCTTGATCGGCGTCGCTTGGCTCGTCACCTTGCCCGGAGCGATGGACGGCGACTACGAAGGCGCTTGGTGGCGGTGGGCGCTCGCGGGTTGCTCGTTCGCGATGACCGGGTGGGGCAGCGTCCTCATTGAGCGTCGGAAGCGTCTAGGGTCCTAGGTTCCCGACTAGTCCTTCGCCGTAGGGTTGCCAACCGGACAGGTCGCAAACCGGGGATCGGTGCAGTCGCCCTAATCGCGCCACGGGGAGCCCTACTTGCCGCCGGTCCGGTCCGCCTCCGCCGCATCGTAGTGCGCCATTTCGGCGCGCTGGCAGAGCACCACTGCGACACGAAGATCGGCTTCGGCCAGACGTACCGCCCGGTCGATGGTCGCGGCGCCCCTGCGGTCCCCCTTCCAATCGGACCGTACTCTGCGCAAACCGTCGAAGCGTTGCTCAGCCTTTTCAGCCTCCGTCCATCTCTCGCGCCAATCGACGAAGTATTCCCACACCCCCGAGTCCACCTCCGGTTCGCGAAACTCCGGGGATGGAAGCGCGGATGGCCGAGTGACTTTCGACCCCGGCGCGGGAGTTGGGAGCCATGCATCCACCGCGCGCTCGACGCGATCGAAACGTCGTTCGAGAGAGGCGACTCGATCGTCGAGACTCTTAGCCTTGGGGTCTCCGGCTTCGGCACGCCATGCAATCAGGCCAAGGGCGGCGAGTGCGAGCGCGAATTCTCGATTGCGCATGGTCGTCTCCGGCGCCCACACGGGCGCGACCAGAGGGTAGCAAACTCGGTTTCCATCCCGTCGTCGGCGACCGACCGTGACGACGTAACGCGCCTCGCGCGCGCACTTGGGCACCGACTGTACGATCGCCGCGTGCGTCCTGCCGCCCGCATCGCCCTTCTCATCATCGGGATCGCGATCGCGGCGTACGGCACCGCGAGCCTCACGGGTGGATGGCTCGGTACGCCGCCGTGGTGGGAGCAGCCCCATCCTCTCGGGATAATCAGCCTCGACAGGATCGAGAGCGGAGAGGTTCGGCTGACGAAAGACGATGCCTTCGAGCCGCGCCCGGGTCGCACGGCAGTCTCGATCGGCGCCGCCACCAGCGGCCTCGCCCTCGCCGCGTTCGGCGCATGGCCCCGTCGGCGCCGGGAGCGAGTCGCGTGAACCGCGCCGCCCGGCGCTCCCTTGTCGTCATCGGCCTTGCCGTCGCCTTCTACGGACGATCGACGTTGACGGGTGGGTCGCTCGGGACACCACCGTGGTGGGAGCGGCGCATCCCTGAGAGCGAGTGGGGCGCCG
>JANNRO010000418.1:0-7677 GCA_031401505.1 Planctomycetia bacterium | reverse complement strand
CAGATCATGATCTCGACGAGGCGCATGATCAGCAGGTCGGTCTTGCGCCCGTAATAACCGGCGAGGCTCCCGAGGAAAATGCCGATGCTCAGATAGATCGACACGCCGACGAGCCCGATCGTCAGCGAGATGCGGATGCCGAAGAGGATGCGCGCGAGCACGTCGCGCCCGCTCGGGTCGCACCCGAGCCAGTTGGACGAGTTCGGCGTGTTCTTGAGCGCGCGATCGAGCCCGGTCGAATCTCCGACGTTGTCGGGATGAAAGGGCACGGGCGGGAACGCCGCGAACGCGGTCGGCACGGCGTTGGGTCCCCGCCACTCGA
The DNA here is from genome assembly GCA_031401505.1 of Planctomycetia bacterium. GTDB lineage: Bacteria > Planctomycetota > PLA2 > PLA2 > JAEUHO01 > JANNRO01. The sequence goes on along the minus strand of JANNRO010000418.1, from coordinate 7,355 downwards.
CCCATGGGCTCGACTCCCGCTCGCGAAGAAAAATGAAACTCACGCCGACGACGACGAGCACGAGCAGCGCCAGGAGCGCCGCGCCCCGGCCCGAGGTCTCGCCGCGGGCGGCGCTCCGCTTTTGCCGAATCCAGATGCCCGCGCCGAGAATCGACGAGAAGACGGCGACTCGCAACGCGGTGTCCCCACCGGCGGCGGCGAGCAGTTCCACGACGAGCACGAGCACGGCCGGACCGAATCGCCATGCCTGCGCCAAGGCGCCCGGGCTCTTCGTCGAGTCGCCCCCGCGAACGGCGCGTGCGGTCAGAATCCAGAGCGGGCCGCAGATCAGGAGAAAATTGAAGAACACATCGACGCCGTTGGCGAACAGACGGCGGTCGAAGAGCCCGTGCAGCAGCGGAAGGCGTACGCCCGCGTCACCGACGTGGAGAATCGGCACGTTGAACGCGAACAGCGGGGCGGCCGTGCCGAGCAGGATCAACAATTTGACGCAGGACCACGCGAACATCGCCGACCGGTTCTTGCGGAGTTGGGCCCCGACGACGGTCCAGTACGACTGCCGTTTGCCGGCCGCCGGACGGACGGCCGAGACGGCGCTCGGCTCGGGCTTGACGGCGAGGCTCACGAGTAGGAGATCCTCGGATCCATCACCGCATAGAGCAGGTCGGACATCAGGATGCCGACCTGTGTCAGGATCGCCACGAAGAGCGTCTCGCCGACGACGATGTTGTAGTCGCGGTTGTTGATCGCTTCGATCGTCAGGAGCCCGATGCCCTGGATGTTGAAGATGTACTCGACGACGACGGAACCCCCGACCAGACCCGGGAGCAGACCGCCGAGCAGCGTCACGACGGGCATCATCCCGTTGCGCGCGGCGTGCCGGAAGATGACGTTCGACTCCGACAGACCCTTCGCCCGGGCCGTCCGGACATAGTCGGCCCGGAGGACGTCGAGCATGCCGGTCCGGGCGAAACGGGAGAGTCCCGCGAGGCCGCCGTACGTCATCGTGACGAGCGGAAGGGTGATGTGCCACAGCACGTCACGCAGCCGATCCCACGTGTTCCATCCCACAGCCGCCGCGTCCTGGAACCCGCCGGTCGGAAACCACTTGAATGGCTGCCCGATCGTCACCAGCCTTAGCAGGACCGTTCCGACGAAGAACGAAGGCAGGCTGTAGAGGAGGAAGAGCCCGACCGAGATCGACCTGTCGGACAACTGCCCGGCGCGCACCGAACCGTAGATTCCGAGGGGCACGGCGAGGACGTAGACCAGCAAGATCGAGGCGAACGACAGCAGCATCGTGACGGGGAGTCGCTCGAGGATCAGGTCGACGACCGGCCGCTTATGCATGTGACTGCGTCCGAGATCGAACTTCGCGAGATTGCCCCAGTAGGTTCCGAACTGGGTGTCCGTGAAGCCGATGCGTGCCGCCTCGAGGCCGGACCACGTCCATCGGGACTTCCTCGCCTCGAACCAGGCTCGCCATCGTGCGACCACGGCCGCGCGCGTCGAGGCATCGGCGTCGGCCGGCCAGCCGAGCGTCTGGATCTCCGCGTTTTCGAGCCCCGCGGCACGGTTCTTCTCCATCTCGACCGGATCGTCGGTGGGGATCATCCGCTGGCTCGCGTTTCGACGCAGCCACGAGAGGACCGAGTCCTGGAGCACGGGGTCACTCGCGGACTCCTCGAGCAGCGACACGAGCGCCGGCACGGCGTAGGTACCCCAGTCCTCGAGCTTCTCCTGCGCCTTGCGCTTGGTCCCGGCGCCGATGTCGGCGACCGACATCCGCTGGGTCGTGACGGCGTCGCGCACCTCGTCGCGCGACAGATCCGTCCAGCCGTTGAAGAACACGGGACGGTCGAGCGCGAACTGCCGTCGGAAGTTCGCCTGGGATTCGCCCTTCGCGACCTCCTTGGCCGGATCGCCCGCCGTGCCCTTGTCCGACTGGAATTCCTGCCCGCCCGGTCCCGGCCTTCCGGGCGCCGCGACCATGATGACCCAGAGGATCAGCGAGATTCCGAACGTCGTCGGAACCATGAGCAGCAGGCGCTTGAGGACGTAGGCGAACACGCTCGACGCGTCAGCGGGCCGTCCACATCGGGAACGTCCGTAGGAACGGACGTTGCTTGTAGATGTGGCCGAGGACGTTCATCAGATGGGCCCGGTGCGCGCCGAAGTTGTTGTCCCACGCGAAGAACGCGTAGGGCTGCTCCTCGTAGAAGATCCGGGCGATCGCCTTGATCTTTTCGGCGCGCTTACTCACGTCCATCTCGGTCCGCAGGCTGTCCTGAAGCGCGTCGAACTCGGCGTTCTTGAACTCGCAGTAGTTCGACGACGACGGTTCTTCGATCTGTCGGCTGTGGAAGATCTGGTCGAAGTCGTGGTCCCACGATTGACCGGCCCAGCCGCCGAGCACGGCCTGGAACTCGCGGTCGTGGATCTTCTGCTGGAACAGGCTCCACTCGACCCCCTCCGGGTTCATCACGACGCCGATCGAGCGCAGGTCGTTGCGATACTGGTTGATGGCGGACTCGCCGTCGGGATTCGGCGTGGTGTAGAGCAGCGAGAACTCGAGTTTCTGGAACTTCCCGTCGATCTCCCGGCGCCGGATCCCGGTTTCGGGGTCGAGCGCCCAACCCGCGTCGTCGAGCAACTTGCGCGCCAGCGCGAGGTCGAACGCGTGGGGCACGATCGAGGGGTCGGACTGGGGGCTGTCGGGGAAGACGGGGACCGACATCGGCACAAGCTTGTCGAGGTAGATCTTCGAACAGATCGCCGCGCGGTTGAGCGCATGCGACAGCGCCCGTCTCACGTTCTTGTCGCCGAACATCGGCAGCGAGTTCTTCCACCCGAAGTACCGGTAGACGGGGCGCTTCGTCTTGAACGTCTTGATCCGGCCATCGTTGAACGGGCTGCCCGGGTCCTTGTCCATCACGACCTTCGCCTTCCATTGCGTGGCGGTGAGGCCCACCAAATCCACCTCGTCGGACTGGATCTTGAGCAACGGCGTCTCGGGATCGTTGTAGATCAACAGTTTCTTCGTCCGAATCGGGTAACGGCGCCCCTCCTTCGCCCCATACCAGTCATCGAACCGCTCGAGCGTGATCCACTGACCCCGCACGACGCTGGCGAGGCGGTACGCGCCGCATCCGCACACGCCGATCTGGTTGTAGAAGTGCGTGTTGAACGCCGAGCCCGCCGTCTCCTTCGGCAACGGGCGACCTTTCTCGTCGAATCCGAAGAGAAACTCCGGCACGATCGCGCGACCGAGCGTGAAGTCCTTCGAGTGCCATACGGTCTTCTTCCATCGGACGACGCAAGTCCAGTCGTCCGGGCACTCGACGCTCTCCATGTCCGTGTAGTAGCCGCGGAGCGGCGCACAGTCGGTCTGCGGGTTCACGATCATGTCGAGCGTGAACTTGAAGTCCTTCGCCGTGACTCGGTGCGATCCCGCCAGATGCGGATACTTCGCGAAGTCGACCATCGCGGGGTGCCAGACCACGTCGCGCCGGAAGAATAGGGTGTACTCACGGAAGTCCGGGCTCACCTCGGCGCGCCAGCAGACCGCGGGCGCGAACTTGTATGGGTCGGCGTAGTGGACGCTGCACGGGCTGTCCGCGCAATACACCTCCATGATCTCCTGGAGTTCGGCCGCGTTCTCGGTCAGGAAATTCCATCCCTTGGGATCGTTCCCGTAAAGGCTCGAGAGCGTGCCTTTCGTCCTGTCGCGCGCCTCGGCGGGAATCTCCTCGGCCGTGTCGAGCGTCAGGTAGTTCGCGAATCGCCCCGGCGTCCCGATCGGCTTCGACGCGTCGAGAGAGGCGTCGAAACCCGCGTTGGCGCTCCAGCCCCAGTCGGCGGTCGACTCGACCGGCGGCGTCTTGGGGGCGACCGGCGCCGTTCCGGTGCCGAGTCGATCGTGGATGATCGTCGAAATCGTCTGGGCCGCGCCCTCGAGCCGGTCGGACTTGCTCGCCAGTTCGTCGAGCTTTCGCGACATTTCGCCCACGCGGTCCTTGAGGGCCGAGGTGTCCGTCGTGAGCCGCTGGACCTGCTCTTCGACGTGTGTGCGCTGCCAGAAGGCCATGAACACCAGGAACGCGAGGATCCCGGTGAACGCGATCTTCAAGGCCGAGAGGAAGAAGTTGTCCTGCATGGGGTCTCCAACCGACGGCGCCGTCGAGCAGAGCAACCCTACGCCGAGGGTCCGTTCCCCGCAACCCTTCCCGGCGGGTCCTTCGGCCGCCCGGTCGGCTTCGCGCCCGGCGCCGCGCTCGGACCGGTCGGCCCGGTCGATGGGACGACGGGACCTGCGTCCGATGCCGGCATGTCCGGAAGACGGAAGAAGCGCTTGATCACTTCGCCGAGGCGTTTCGTGCCGGCGTCGACCCGCGCACGCGAGAGCGCGTCGAGATCGGCGCGGGCTTCGAGGAGGCCTTCCTTGCGCAGCATCGCCACCTCGGCGAGCCGATTCGCGAGATCGGGCGAGCGCTCGAGCGCGGACCTGAGCGACGACGACCCGACGGCCACGAGGCGCGAATCGGTGAGCGCCTTGACCGTCGCCGTGCGCGGCTCACCGGTCAGGAGCCCCATCTCGCCGAACAGCGCGCCCTCTTCGAGGATCGCCACCTGGCGTTCGTGCGCCCCGTCGGAGATGAGCACGGCGAGCCGGCCCGATTCGACGACGTAGCAGGCGTCGGCCGCTTCCCCTTGCTGGACGATCCGTTCGCTGCGGCCGAAGCCGACGAATCCAGCGTCACGGGCGAGCACGCCCAAGAGGTCGTCGGGGAGGGCCTGAAAGAAGGGCACGCTGCGCAGGCGCTCGAGCAGCGCCTTCGCCTCGACGTCCGCCGCCGTCTCGAGGATGGGCCGTCGGCGGAGTTCTCGAACCGGGTACGGGAACTCGATCCCTTCGCGCTCGAAGTGGTACCAGATCTGCACCATCACGTCGGAGCGGATGTCGGCGAGCCCCGCGATGTCGGTCAGCCAGAATTTCAGTTCGTAGTCGACCCCGGACTCGGCGAACTTCACGATGCGCAACATGGGCGTCGGTGTCGCCAGGACCTTCGGTACCTCGAGCAGCGCACGCCGCAGCACGTCGCGAACACGATTGGGCGGCGCCACATACGAGGCGCGGACGTGCACGAACTCCGCGTGGACTGTCGTCGGGCGCGACTCGTTGCGCACTTTCCCCATGGTCACGAGGCTGTTCGGAATCGTGACGATGTCGCTCGTGCGCGTGCGGATCTTCGTGGTGCGACGCGAGATCGCCGTCACTTCGCCCTCGTCCTCGCCCACCCAGATCCAGTCGCCCAGCTTGTACATGCCCTCGGTCACGATCGCGAGGCCGGAGATGAAGTTCTTGAGCGTCTCCTGCATCGCGAGCGCGAAGGCGATCGAGAGCCCGGCGCTGACACCCAGCGCGGCGGCGACGGTCTTCTCCGCGTGCCAGACCCTCGAGATGAGGGTGAAGACGAGGACGATCCAGAGAATGAGGCGGGCGAGGTCGAACAGCAGCGACGGAATGCGCAGACCGAGCTCGTCCTGAACGACGTGCGAGGAAAGGAACGCACGCACGAGGTCGAACGCCGTGTTCGTCGCGAAGAAGACGATCAAGCTCCAGCCGACGCGGGCGGTGGTCCATGCATCGCCACCTCCGAACGCGATCGAGTCGAAGTTTCCGCCGTGGAGCCAGGTACCGACGAGCAACCCGATCGCCGGTCCGACGATCAGGAGTGGCGCCGCGACGCTCGGCCACCATGCCACGCGGTGCCGGACAAGCACCCGCAGGAAACTCTGCCCGATGACGACTCCGATCAGGCCGACCCCGAGGCCGACAAGCCAGCCAAGGCTCATGATCTCAATCGCCAGCGCGCTCACCCGGGGGAACCTCCGGGGCGGAAGGGTAGCCGCGGGGGTTCACCCGCGCCACGACGGAGAGCGGCGTCGCGTCGCCGCCTCCTCGAACTCCTCGCGCCCGTCCGCGGGACCGCGTAGGCTTTTCACCCATGCGATTGCGCGTCCTCGGCTGTGCGGGCGGTAGCGCCCCCGGAGCCGAACTCTCCTGCTACCTCCTCGACGACGTCCTCGCCGTCGATGCGGGCGCGCTCACGACGACGCTCGACTTCAAGTCGCAGCGAAGGGTCCAGGACGTACTGCTCACGCACGGGCATCTGGACCACGTCTGGACGCTGCCCCTGTTTCTTGCCAATCGGTTCGGCGGCGATGCGGTGCGATGCAAACTCTACGGGTCGAGTTACACGCTCGAAACGGTGCGGCAGCACCTCTTCAACGACCGAATCTGGCCCGATTTCACCGACTCGGTGCGTGAAAGCGTGCCGCTCGTCCAGTTCATTCCCCTCGATCCGGGCGACTCGGCGACCGTGCTCGACTACGAGGTGACCTCGTCGTCGATGGTCCATGCGGTCCCGTGCCAGGCGTATCGCATTCGGCGCGGAGGCAAGAGCCTGATCGTCTGCGGCGACACGTACGCGACGGATTCGCTGTGGACCTTCGTCAACAAGACGAAGGACTTGAAGGCGTTGCTGATCGAGTGCTCGTTTCCATCGCGCTACGAGTGGCTGGCGAAGGCGAGCCTTCACTTGACGCCGAAACTGCTCGCGAGAGAACTTGAGAAGCTGAAGGCGAACGTTCCCGTGCTCGTGACGCACATCAAGCCCGAAGACAGGGGCGAAGTCGTGGCGGAACTCGCGGCATTGAAGGACGCCCGGATTCGGGTGCTGAACCAGGGCGAGACGATCGAGTTATAGCGAACGCGGGGGTCCTCGATCGGCCCGGGCGTCGGACGTGGGTCCGGTCGCGCGATCACGGCCGGCTGCGCCTGCCGCCGGGACTCGAGCACACGCAGCCGTCGCATGGCGGCGACCGGCGGCGGAGTGGGAACCGGGCCTGTCGGTGGGGTTAGTTAGTATTATGTTCGTGTTGGCCTTCGAGATCAGCCCCGGAACTCCTGACGAGCGCGCCGCCCCCGTTCTTGAGTTTCAGGCGACGGCCGCCGATACGCGCCGTGTCGCGTTACGAGGCGCCCACGCCGTCTTGAACGTCCTGCGTACCGGCGCTCATCACGACGCGGGCGCGTCGTCGATCGCCCATTTCGGAGAACTGAACGGGGTACCTGCCGCCGTCGCCCGCGAGTGGGCAAACCTCTCTCTCGCGATCGCAACTCGACCGTCAACGGATGACGGTTCGTCCGGGGGCGGCTCGGCTTCAGGCGGCTCTGGCCTGGGTTCGCTCGAGGGTTCGCTCGGACCGACCCTCGAAGTCGAGGTCGCGGCCGGCACCGTTCCGGTCGCGTCGGCCGCCATTCTCGGAGAAATCGTCGCCGTACAGCGAGA
>JANNRO010000417.1:0-9044 GCA_031401505.1 Planctomycetia bacterium | reverse complement strand
TCCTTGTCGATCAGGAGGGCGCATTTGGCGGCGCTCTGCTTCAGGAACGCGTCGATGACCGCGTTGATCGAGTCGATGTCCTCCTTGTAGAAGACGAGACGCGTTTCACGGAGACTCTTGTCGGTGGTGGCCATGGGGAACTCCTGTCCTCTATCCGAGCCGGCTGACGACGAACCACGCGGCCACGGCGATCAGCAGGCCGAGACCGAGAAATGCGAACTTCTTCGAACCGCGCGCCGAGTCGCCCAGCCCCGAGACCTTGACGTAGCGGTCTTCGGCGGGCTTGGCGGCGGGGGCGGACTGCGGAGCGGGCGCCGCTTGCGGCGCCGCCTGCGGGAGGGGGGCGGGTGCCGCGCGGGGCGCCGCGACGGCCGCGGGCGCGGGGCGGGTTGCGACGGCCGTTGCCGTCGACGACGACGATGCGTACTCGGCGGCGGCCGAGGCCGCGACCGAGATGCGCGGCGCCTGAGCCGGTGCGGGCGCCGAGCGCGACGGGTCGGGCATCGAAATGCGCGGCGCCGAGCGTGCGGGTTCCTGCGGTTCGCTCGGCGCCTTCGCCGCGGGGGCGGGCATCGAGAGCTTGGGCCCGCCGGCGGGCGCACCCATCGGCGCGCCGGCGGCGACCGGAGCGGCGGCGGGCTTCGCCGGGCGCGCGGCGCCGATGCCGCCGCGGTTGACCGCCTCGAGCACCATCGCGGCGAGCGCCTTGAGCGTCGGGAACACGCCCTGCCCGCTCTTGGCCGAAGCCTCGAAGTGCGGGAAGCCGTGGACGTTGACCTGCGCCTGCAGGTCGTCGATGCTCATCGCGTCGGGCAGATCGCGCTTGTTGTATTGGATGACGATCGGGAGATCGGCGATGCCGCGCCCCATCTCGCGGACGTTCTCCTCGAGGTCGCGCATCGATTCCTGGTTCTCGGCGAGCTTCGCGGCCGACGAGTCGGCCACGAACACGATCCCGTCGACGCCCTGGAGCACGAGGCGCCTCGTCGACTTGTAGTAGATCTGTCCCGGGACGGTGTAGAGCTGGAACTTCGTCTTGATGCCCGCGATCGACCCGAGGTCGAGCGGCATGTAATCGAAGTAGAGCGTGCGTTCGCCGGTCGTCGCGATCGAGGTCAGCTCACCGCGGGAGTCCCCGGGCGTCTTCTCGTGGACCAGTTCCAGGTTGGTCGTCTTGCCGGACATTCCCGGTCCGTAGTAGACGATCTTGCACTGGATCTCTTTGTGCGCGAAGTTGATCTGAACCACGACGGTTTCCTCCTCGTACGTCAGGCTGGGGTGAGTTCGGCGGCCTTGGCCACTTGCCGGGCGGCGCTCTTGATTTCCATGCTTCCGGCCCCGATCTCGATGCGGGGACCGGTCAGCACGAGCAGGTAGGTCGGTCCCGCCGCGACGAGGATCACCTTGCCCTGCTCGGCGGCGACCTCGCACTGGGTGAATTCGGCCATGCCGGCCTTTTCGAGGCTCTTCTTCACGTCGGAGAGGATCGCGGCACCCATCGCCGCGAGGCGCTCGACGGGCACGTGCGAGACCTCGGCCGCGATCAGGAGGCCGTCCTTGCTCACGATGAGACTGCCCCATGCACCGAGCGTCTCGTTCAATTCCGCGAGGATCTTCTTCATCACGAGATGCGCCTCCCGCGGATGCCGTCGACGGCGACGGCGAGCCTGTCCGAGAGACGGTGGGGGTCGACGCCGCGCCCGGCGCGCGCCGCGACGACGCCGCCCGACGCATCGGCGACGACCATCACGCCGAAGGGACCTTCCACGATGCAGCGGCGGAACGCGCCCATCTCGAGCTCCCGCGCCTGGACCTTGATCGTGCGTGCGACCGCGCGCGCGACGCCCGCGAGCGCCGAGTCTTCGTCGGAGTCCGTCGAGCCCGCGGCCGTCCCGGGGCGACCCGCGTGTCCGACCAACGCGCCCGAACGATCGATCGCGACGGCCTCGTCGGCGGTCTCGCCGTCGACCAGCTTCTCGAGGCCGCGCTGGAGTCGGCTGCCCTCGGTCTCCGAGGCGATCCCCTTGCGCTTGCGACCCGACCACGTGGACGGGTCGCGCGTCAGCCGTCCGGCCACTTCGACGGTCGCGAGCAGCGCGTCGACCGATTCGTTCGGGACCGACTTCGCGACCTCGAGGATCGCCGAGAGGATCGGCGCGAAGACTTCGTCGTCGCCGGCCAGGCGTTGGATCGCGCTCGACTGTCCGAGCAGCGCCTTGTCCGCGCCGATCGCGTAGTAGATCTCGGCGAGCATCACGCGGGGCCTGAGCGCGTCGGGCTGGAGCGCGCCCGCGCGCAGCAGCCGGTCGATCGCGGCGCGGCCGTCGCGCGAACGCAAGTCGGCGAGGAACGTCTCGAGCAGTTGCTCGCCGCGGAGCAGGTGCGGCAGGTCGCGGTCGGGGTGCTCTTCGATGAAGCGCTCGGTCGCGCGGATCTGTTCCGACTCCATGCCGACGTCGCGATAGAGCGCGATCAATTGCGCGTGCGCGTCGGGATCGGAGTCCTGATCGATGCGATCCTTCAGCGCCTGCATGCCCGCGCGCGCCTGGGCGCGACGGATCAGGTGTCCGGTGTCGCGCAGAACGGATGCGTGGCCGAAGCGGGCGAGTCCCGACTCGACGACCTTCAAACCCTCGTCGAAGTTGCCGGCGGCGAGGCACGACTTGGCCCGACGCAGAATCGCGTCGAGCGAGCGGCCACCGAGGATGCCGGAGAGAAGACCCACGTACGCCTCCGAATCACGACGAAAGAAGTGCGACGTCCCTATCGGCGAAACCTTGTCGAACAGTTGAGTCGCACGTCGAAATCGATGGACGGGCCGTCCCACGAACTCCCGGGGTGCGGCGGTGTGCCCGAACATGCGCCGCGGGCCCGGGAATCCGGGGCGCGTGGCGATCGTCGGACCCAGGTCCCGTAGCCCGATCGGCCGAACCGGCGCGGGGCGAACGGGCGACGAGCGATCGATCAGCGATCGAACGCACACAGTCCGGCGGCCGTGCGGACGAAGACCGCGTCGTTCAGGATTTCCGGGCCCGAGCGGGCGGCACCGGGCAGCTTGCACGTCCACAGCGTCTGCCCGGGCTTGTCGAGCCGGACGGCGCGGAGTACGTCGTCCTTGCCGACGACGACGGCGATGCCGTCCTTCAACGCCGGGGGCCAGTTCGATCGGCCGAGCGCCTCGAGCACGACGCCCGACGACGAGTTCGCGACGTAGGCGCGCACCCGGCCCTCGGGATCGAGCCAAACGACGCCTTCCGCGCTCTGCGCCGGGCGAATGCCGGGATCGGCGGCCGATTCACCGAGCGTGGTCGACGTGCCGCTCGCGGCCCGCATCACGAGTCCCGGGGCGGCGCCGCCGGCCAGCAGCAGCGACTCGTTGAAGGGCACCACCATCACCGGGCGTCCCGGCGTCGGTGGCGTGATCGAACGGACGACGCCGTCACGAACGCTGACGGCGACGGCTTCGCCGGTCGTCGTCGACGTGACGAAGTCGTTCTCGCTGTTCGTGGCATGGAGGCCTTCCGCCGAGGGGGCGGACAGCGTCGCGCGCCACAGCACGGTGCCCTTCGGATCGACGGCGTAGACCGTTCCCGCTTCGTCGACGACGGCGGTGATCGTCGCCGCGAACGCCGGCGGCTTGTCCAGCGGCGCGATCGTGGGCAACTGCCATGCGGCGCCGCCATCGGGCGCGAAGACCAGCGTGCGGCGGCCGAGGATGGCCCACGTGCCGTTGGGGGCGCGGCCCGCGAGGCGGAGTCGGTCCTGATAGGGCGCGAGCCCGCGGATCTCGGCGGTCGCGCCGTCCGCGGTTCGTACGACCATCAGGCGCCGCGCGTCGGGGGAACCCACCCAGAGCGCGTCGCCCGCGACGAACGGTCCCGGGCTATCGGCCAGTGACGGCGCGATCCAACGCGGCCCCTCGGGCAGATCGATCGTTGGGCGGATCGGCGTGACGTTGCCGGCCAGCGCATCTTCCCGGAGCTTTCGATAGGCGGGAAGTGAGATGACGGTGGGGACGTGACCGGCCATCCGGACGTGAAGATCGAGATCGCCGAACGGCGAGTACCGCATGGTCGTCGGCGTCGAGACCGGCGGCCCGTCGGCGCCCAGGCGCACCGACGCGCCGGCGGGCGAGGTCGTGACTTCGACCGGCAGCAGGATCTCGCGTGCGAGATCCGAGTCGAGGAAGTCCCGCAGGATTCCGACGCCGAGCGTCCACGCTCGCCGATTGTCGTTCGAGGCGATCGCCGCGTCGAAGGGCGCTCGCGCGGCGCTGAACTTCGTCGTGTAGTCGTCGACCTGGGCGAGGAGCCGTCGCGCACGTGCCACGCGGGATGCGTCGGAGAACGAGAACCGGATCGCCTCGCGCAACCGGGGCGCGGCCTCGCGGAAGGAGCCCTTCTCGAACGCCTGCTCGCCGGTATCGATCGCGCGCTGCGCGCGGGCCGCGACCGCGCGCACGGCTTCGGCCGCCCGTGTCGACATCGACGCGGCATTGGCTTCGAGCGCCCGCATCTTTTCGGCCCCTGCGTCGCCGCGGTCGGTCGCGGAGTGGCGATTCACCTCGGTGGCCGCCTTGACGAGCGACGCGCGGAGCGCGGACTGGATGCGGGTGGCCTCGCTCTCGAGCGTGGCGGCCGCGGCCGCGAGCGTGCCTTCGGCCGTATCGCCTTGCGATGCGGCGTCCACGGCACGACTCCACGTGTCGAGCGCCGCCTTGAACGAGGTGTCCGAATCGTGGGTCAGCAACTCGGCGCGCCCGACCGCTTCGTCGACCGCCTTCGCGGCCTTGCCGTCCGACACGAGATACACGACGCCCGCCGTGCCGACGACGACGCCCATCAGCAGGAGCAGGAGGACCATGCGTCGTCGGTGCGAACGACGACGGTCGACACCCTCGAGATCGGCGAGCCGACGCTTCACGTCGATGCGGGTCGGGTCGTAGCCGAGGGCGCGCCGGAGCGCGTCCTTGGCGGGACCCGACTTGCCCGCGTGGATCAGATCCTCGCCGCGACGCACGAGCGTCTGCGCCGCCTCGACGGGTCGGCCCGCCGACGCGAACAACTCGGCCAGGACCGTGCGCTCTTCGCTCGGCACGTCGCCGCGCTCGATGAACGCCGCGAGCCGCGGCGCCGCTTCGTTGGCTCGCCCGCTGCCCGCGGCGGCACGCACGAGGAGGCGCAGCGCCGCGACGGCGTCGTGGACGCGCGAGCGCAACGCGTTCGCGTGCCGGAGGTAGTGATCGCAGCTGCGTGCCGCGGTGGACGCATCACCCGCGCGCCACTCGAGCGCGCGGGTCAAGGCGTCGAACACGCCGACGGGATCCGCGCCCTCGCAGGAGGCGGCGTACGTGTCGAGCTCGGCCGCCGCCGCCACGAGATCGCCCGCCGACGCGAGCGCATCGGCGTAGCGCACGCGAACCGTCGGGTGGGCGTCGCCCCGTTCGAGCGCGCGCCTCAGGAGCGGCACCGCCTCGGCGCCGGCGCCGCGTCCGAGCGCGTCTTCGGCCCGCGCGACGATTCGCTCGGTCGTCATCGCGCGGATCGAGCCCTCCCGCAGCAATCCGGCGACGAACTTGACGACGGTGAACCGGTCGCAGTCGCTCTTCTCGATGATGCCTGCGATCGACCGGCGTCCGTCGAGCAGGGGGAGCACGCGCGCCGGGAGGTAATCGGGAATCCCCTCGACGCCCCGGGCCTCAGGCGTCAACGCCGTGCACTCGAAGACCTCGTCGTCGCTCGGGATCTCCTGACGCAACGACGTCCACTCGTCTCCCTGGCGCGTGACTTCGAGCAGCGCGGAGTCGACGGCGAACAGGGGCACGATCGGAACGCTTGCGTTGCCGTCCGGGCCCAGGACCTTCAGCTCGTAGAACTCGAACTTGGCGATCGGCGTCTGGAGCAGATCGAAGAAGAGCTCGCGGAACGCCTCGTTCCAGGCCCGCGCGCGCGACTCGTCGTCGAGCACGCCGAGCTCTGCGAGCGCGTCACCGAGGAATCGCTCGGCTTTCCCAGCGATCGACACGCCTCGATCGAGGCGATCGGCAGGAACCGTGCCGTTGCGTCGGAGTACGCGAGCGAGGCCCTTCGACGCGAGGCCGTCGCTTCGGACGAAGCCGAAGGTCCCGCTGTCGACGTAGACCGTCCTCGGACCCTTCGCCGTCTCGAGGACGAGGGTGCCCACCTTCTGATTGAAGGCAAGCATCTGCAGAAGGTCCAGCAGATGGAAGGTTTCGAGGGTTCCCTTGATCGTCACGGCATCTCCGCTCGCCAGTGCCCGTTGCGACCGCCCCCCCGGGGGCGTAGACTTGGGGCTTCGGCGTGGAACGGCTCGTTCCTATCGGCGTCGTTCCGCGTCGGCCTTGAGCGACCTCGACACTTGGGTGCCGAGGCGGTCGAGTCAGGCGTCGTTTGCGTCAGGGTTCGTAGTCCGTTCCGATAGGTGTTTCGCCGCGAATACCGGTCTGGCCGTTCCTCGTCCCTTCGAAGCCCATGTTTCGACCCTTCTCCCGTCTCTCCTCGCTCACCCGGTCCTGTGGTCGCGGGTTCGTCGCCTGCGCGACCGCCGTCGGCGCCACGCTGGCGCTCGTTCGCGGACGGTGGCGCTTGTTTCGCCGCGACGTCGATGGTGCAGTCGCTTCGCTCGATGTGGCGACGCGCCGCGCCCCCGAATCGTTTTCACCGTGGCTTCATTTGGCTCGCGCGCACTTGAAGAACCGAAATTGGGTCGGAGCGCGCCGCGCGCTCGCGCGTGCCCGTGATGTGGCGCCCGATCGATTCGAAGCGAGGGCCGTGCGCGCGCTGAAGCACGACGGCTTCGAGATCGCGGTCCTCTGCGACCCCGTTCAGGCGACGGGCGCATCCGTTCCGAAGGGGCCGATCGCGATCGGGCCGATGGCGAAGGGCCCGGTTGCGATCGGGCCCGCGACAAACGGTCCCTCTGATGATGGCGCGTCGGGCGCCGAGGGTGCGGCGGGCGTGCGGGCCGAGCGCGCGGCCGTCCACACGCGGGCCCACGAACGGTCGAGCGCCCACCCGCTCGGCGACTGCCGGGACCTCGACGAGTACGCGCGCTTTCGATCGATGCCTCCGATCACCCGAGCCGAGATCGAAACCGTCGATTGGGACGCCGTCGCCGACGACCTGCTCGACGGGTAGCGGCGCACGCCGGACGCACGCATGCGGCCGTCTGCTCCCAGGTCCCGCGTGGCGACGTGCGCTTGATCTCCGGAGTCCCGTGCGCGGCGGCGCATCAAATTGTATTCCGCAAGTAAACGGACGGCGTGGAGAAGCGTGGACTTGCATGGCAGATCGACGTACTCTCCAAGATTCCCCATCGCTTCGGAGTCGAATTCGCCATGGCCCCCAACAACCGCATCGTCAAGAAGGCCAATCACGGCCGTCGCCCCAACAACCGCCGGGCGCGCGCGAAGAAGGCGATTCGGACACCGCGCTAGGAATTCGTGCGATGGGGTGCCGATGGCGCCACCCCGCCGAACGTCGCTGATCGACGGGACCTGCCCGAGTACGGAACGAGCGAGATGCGAGAGCAAACAGGGACTTTAGTCCCTATTCTCTGGCGCCGCCGCGTGGTCTCCCTGAGCGGTCGGGTGTCGCCGATGGGAATCCGGGGAAGAACGCGCGGGGATCCTGCGTTGGAAGGGTGTCAAGTAGATGGGGATGGAGCGCGAGGATTCCCGGTCGACGGACCATCCGGCCGGGCTCTAGTTTCGTCATGTCGCCGCATGGTGTATAGTCGTTCTCGTTAACCGTCCGCGCGGCGGGCTTCCGTCGCGGACTGGAGGACGCAGATGCGCCTTTCTCGCTCCGTAGTCGTGCGAATTCTGGCTGTTTCCATTGCGCTCGGGTCCCCCGCAGCGCTCACCGCCTGCGGCGGTGGTGGCGGCACTCCCGGCGCCGGAAACGCGTCGCTCGTCCATTTGACGACGGCGGGAATCTTGAACGGGACCACCGGCATCGCCTATTCGCAGCAGTTCACGGCGCAGTTCCCGCATTCACCGGGAATCTTCGTCGTGACCGCGGGTTCGATCCCGTTCGGGCTGGCACTCGACAAGGCGACCGGAATTTTGTCCGGGTTCCCCCGTCAGGTCGGCGCGTTCTCGTTCGAGATCGCGGCGCGTGACGGCATCGACAGCAGCATCCCCCAGCAGCGTGATGCGTCGTTCGACGAAGATCGCCGCACGTATTCGATGACGGTGTCGCTCGGGTTGCCGAACATCCTGCCGCAACAGCCGCCCTCGGCACAGTACCGCGCGAGCTACCAGTATCAGATCGACGTCGCGGGCGGCACGGCGCCGTACACGTTTGCGATGATCGGTGGAAGTCTCCCCACGGGCGTAACGGTTTCGGCGACGGGATTGCTCGGCTCGTTCCCGACGCAGGCGGTCCTGCACCCCTACACGTTCACCGTGAAGGTCACCGACGCCTTCGGCGAGATCGACACCGACACGTTGACGCTCGACGTCGTGGTGCTCCCGTTGATCATCCTGACGGGTTCGCCCATCCAGTCGGGTGCCTTGAACTTCGCGTACGACATCCCGCTCGATCTCGCCTCGACGGGCGGCGGTCAGCCGATCACGTGGTCGCAGAAGCTTCCGCTTGCGGTGGGTGAGGTACTGCTCTCGTCGATCGGCATGGAAATCGCCAACGTCGCCGGACAGGGCCGCTTCCGTGTCGCGGTTCCGAATCTGGGGCCGACGGTGCTCGGGACGTTCCTCTTCACGGCACAGGTCAGCGACGAAGCGGGGCAGGTCGTCAGCCGCCAGTACTCGTTTACGGTCAACGCCGGGCCCGTGGTGACGGCAATCAATCCGAACAAGTCGCTCGGCGGTGCACCCATCACCGTGACCGGGTTGAACTTCCAGCCGGGCGCCGTGGTGATCTTCAAGCCGGGTGTCACGCAGGTTCAGGTGACCCCGAACATCCAGACGACGACGACGCTCACACTGAATGCCGTGCCCGCGAGTCCGGGCGGTGGTTACGTGGCGGTGCGCGTCAAGAACCCCGACGGCGGTTTTCACGACC
>JANNRO010000416.1:0-4243 GCA_031401505.1 Planctomycetia bacterium | reverse complement strand
TCCAACGCTGCCTGCGGGTTCTTCACGAGAAGCGCGTCGTTCGAGAGAACCAGGGCCCTGCGCCTCTGGGCGTCGACGGGCTTGCCGCGGCGGGAACTCACGTACGCAGGCAGCCGCTCGACGTCGACGCCCGGCGCGGCCTTCGCGAACGACACGGCGGCGTCGTCCGCTCCGCGTGCCAACAACTCGTCGGCGACGATCCACGGGTCGGGTTTGCCCATCGCCGCGAGCGCTTTCAGCGCTTCCGCGTCACCTGACTCGATCGCCGCGAGTACGGCATCGGCGGCTTGCTCGGGCGATTGGGATTTCTCAGGAACGGGCGCGGCCGGGGACGAGGGTCCCGCAGGGGTCCCATCCGTCGGCGGCGGATCGGCCGTCGTCGCTCGCCAAGTCGTGGCGACGAGCACGAGGACGACGACGATTCGGCGCACAGTGGGTCTCCAACTACGACAGTAGCCGGGTTCCGCGGGGAAGCGCAAGACGCGCCGAATACCCGAATCGCGGTCGGAACCGACGTCGTACTCGAGTTCGAAACACGTCGTGCGGCCGGGGGCACCGTGTCAACGGGGGCACGGTGTCGGATCACTTCCCTGCCACCCGACTCGTCGGGCAACGGAGTTGCTCAAAGAACACCTGACGCGGTACTCCCCCGGGATGGATCGAAGGTGCGTAGGATGGTCTCCCGTGGAGCCGAGCGCCTTCCCCGCCAGGGCCGATCCCGTTCCCCATGCGTCAAGAGATGCGGCTCGCGATTCGATGACGACGTCGGCCACGCTTCCCGCGTCGTCACTCGGCGCCCGAGCGCTGCTCGGCCTCGCGCTCGTCGTGCTCGTGGCGGCGCTCGGTTCCCGGGAATCGACGGCGGGACCGTCGTCCGGAAATCCGATCGTCGTCTCGACCGTCGGCGGAGCGGACGCGATCACGATCGCCGAAGGGATTGCAAGGGCGGGCCCCGGGGGCCGGGTGCGGGTGCGCACGGGCATCTACCTCGAGTCGATCGAGCCGACCGCGGCGGTCGAGATCTCGGCGGACGGCGACGCGAAGAACGTCGTGATCGAGGGCGTCGACGGCCCGGCGGTCCGCGTCGCGGTGAAGGGCGTCGTGATCCAGGGAATGACCCTCCGGGTCAAGCCCAGGCCGGACGTTGCGCCCGACGCAGGCGTGGTCATCGAGGGGGTGGACACGGTGTTCGAGGGCTGCGTGCTCGAGTCCGACTCGGGCCCCGTCGTCCTCTCGACGGGCGTCGCCGCGCGACCGACGTTCTCGAAGTGTCAGTTCCGAGGGTCCGTGGCCGACGGCTTGAGGATCGTGAACGGGGCGCAGGTCTCGCTCGACGCGTGCGAGGTCTCGAGCAACGCGGCCGATGGGGTCTCCCTCGACGGAACGGGGTCGTCGATCACGACAAGAACGTGCGTCATTCGCGACAACAAGGGCAGCGGAGTCCGGCTCCAGCACGGCGCCTCGGCACGCATCGAGGGCGGCCGGATCGAAGGGAACGGGGATGTTCAAGTGCACGGAATGGGCACCGGCACGGCGACTTTCGTCGGGGTCTCCGTCGTCAAGGGCAAGACGTTCGGCGTCGTCGCGGACGCCGGCTTCGCGATCACGATGGACGGCGGAGACGTGACGGCGAATGCGAAGAGCGGAGTCACGATCCGCGGTCCCGACGCGAAGGGGACGCTTCGGCGCGTGACGATCGCTTCCTCGGGCGAGACGGGGGTGTTCGTGCGCAACGGCGGGTCCGTCGTGATCGAGAACTGCGACATCCGCGCCAACGTGTATGTCGGCGTCGAGGTCCGGGGCGAGTCCACCGCCGAGATCCGCCGCACGAAGTCATCGGCGCAGCAGAAAGGCTGCGGGTTCACCATTCACGAGGGAAGCAAGGTCCTGATCGACGCATGCGAGTCGTTCAAGAATGGCGGAGGAGGCGTCGACGCCTTCAAGGCCGCCGACGTCGAAATCCGCGGGGGCTCGTTCCACGACGAGAAGGAATGCGGCGTGCGCGCCGACGAGGGCGCGACCGTCCGGTTGTCGGACGTCGACCTGCGCGGCAACGGACAGTTCGCGCTCGGGGCCTACGGGGGCGCCGTGTGCGCGGCGCTCCGATGCAAGTTCCGGGACAGCAAGTCGATGGGCATCTTCGTCGACGCGAAGACGAGAGTCTCCCTCGACGCCTGCGACGTCTCGTCCAACGGTGACGACGGGATCTCGACGCGGCTGGACGGCGAGTTCAACGCCGTGAAATGCAAGATCCGCGACGGCAAGAAGAACGGCGTGTGGTTCAGCGACGGCGGCAAGGGCGTGCTCGAGGACTGCGACATCCTCGGCAACGCCCTCGACGGGGTGGCCGTTGGCGCACAATCGATTCCGACGCTCCGGCGATGCAGCCTTCGCAAGAACCAGGGATTCGCGATCCGGGTGCTGCCGGGCGGGGGAGGGACGTTCGAGCGCTGCGACCTGATGGACAACGGGAAGGGTTCGTGGGACGTCCACGACGCGGACGCGGTCGATCGCAAGGGGAACCGGCCGAACAAGTGACATCGAAACACCCGGGCACATTCTCCTCAACGTGCTCGCCGGCCAGTGGTGTCGCCGACCACCGACCCGACGCCGACTTCTGTGACTTGCAGGTCCGTTTGAGAAGTGCAGCGCTCCGACGCTTCGACGTTCCTGTTGCCCAGCGTCAGCAGCGGCCGGGGAACTGAGTTGAAGCAAACGTGCCCGCCTCCGTATTTCCGCCCCGCGGCAGGTGAGGCGGCTCCGGACGGGCGGATCACTGCCCGCGCTTCGAAAATTCAGCCTTTCGAGAAACGCCGGCGAGCCGCGCGGAGGACGTCAGAAATCGGCGGTAGAAGTGGGCGCAGGTCGCGCCAACGAGCGCCGCGAAACCGAGTTCGACGCCGCCGAGGTTGAACCCGTCGAGCACGACATAGCCGAGGCCGATGGTTGCGCCGATGGTCACCGCGGTCACGAGCACGACGTAGAGCGCCGTCGGGTGGACAGCCGAGAGAGCCAGACTCGCCGTTCCTGCAATGAGCCCGATCGCCGCCCCTACGAAGGGCATCAGGATGATCCACATCCCACTCTCCGGACCCCGACCGCCGACTCCGAAAAGCATGCACGCCATCCCTACGACGAGGCCCGCGAACGCGCCGCACGCGAACGCAATGAGCAGGAGTGGTCCCGGACGATGCCGCATGGCAAGAGGTATCGCACCCCGGATTGGGCCGACTCCAGCCCAATCTCGCGCCGGGTCGCACGACGTCTCCCGCTGACATCGGTTGCAGGTACGTACGGCGTGGGTCCCATCGCGATCACGCACGGCCCCCTGTGCGGAGGGGGAGGCGTACGATCCCGGCGTCCCACCGCCGCGGGCGGGCGGTACCCTCCATCGGACATGAGCCCCGTCGCCGCCCCGCCCGTGCTCGATCTCCCGCCGATGGACGCGACCGTCGTCGTGGTGGGGGACGTCCATCTCTCGCCCGAGCACGAAGAGCCCGCGTCGCGCTTCGAGGCATTCCTGCGGAGGTTGCCCGCCGATGTCAAGACCCTCGTCCTGCTCGGCGACATCTTCGACTACTGGGTCGGGCGCAAGCAGGCGGCCGATCCGTTCGCCGCGCGATTCCTGCGGGCCTTGAGAGATGTCGCCGAGCGCGGCACGTAGCTCGCGTTCCTAGCCGGCAACCGAGACTATGCGTTCGAGGGGGCCGACCAACTGCCGATCGACCTCTGGCCCGACGTCGTCCGCATGCGATGGGGGGCCCGCCGGGTGGTATTGACGCACGGGGATCTCTTGTGCTCGGCCGACTTGCGCTATCAACGCATGCGACGGCTGCTGCGGTCGCGCGGCGCGCGCGCGACGCTCGCGGTGCTGCCTCATGCGGCGGCCACGTACCTCGCCCGCGGGCTGCGCGACCTCTCCGAGCGCGAGGTCCGGCGAAAGCCGTATGCGTCGATGGGGATCGACTACGGGCTCGCGCGCACATGGCTTCTCGAGTACGAGGCCGACGTGATCGTGGCGGGGCACGTCCACACGGGCGTCCACCATCGCCTCGGCGGGACGTCACCGAGCGACGTGCTCGTGCTGAAGGACTGGGAACGCGGTGGGGGCGTCGTCGTCTGGGACGGCTCGTCGATTCGCCTGACCCCGCCCGCCTGACCGCCAGCGCCGCCGGGCGGGGGGGGGGCCCCCGCGGCGGGGGGGGCGGGGGGGCGCCGGGCAATTTGTTGGGGGGGGGGGGGG